>JAPLUP010000054.1 GCA_026397575.1 Candidatus Zixiibacteriota bacterium | reverse complement strand
ACAATCCGGACGGCGCGCGGGCACTGGTAAGCACCTTCAAAACAATCTACGGCAATCGCAAAGTGATGCTCGTCTGCGGGTTTCTGGAGCGACCTGATTTTGACGTTATGATGCAGGAATTCGCGGCTATCACGAGGCGTGCGGTTATTACCAGACCCCAGGCACATCGCGCAGCCGAGATCGAGGGCGTAATCTGGGGCGCGACAAACGCGGGGCTCGACTTCGATGTCAAGCTGGTAGTAGCGGATGCAGTCGATCGAGCGCTAAAATTGGCCGCCAAAGGCGAGATGGTTTTGATCTGCGGCTCGCATTATACTGTCGGCGAGGCGATTACGCGGCTTAAACAGTTGCACTCGCGCAAGCGACTTAACCTACTGTCTGCCGATATTACATACATAGATGGCTAAATCATCGCGACAAGTGCTCCGGGTCACGGCCGACGCGCAGAATCTGCCTACACGCCTGGAAGAGTTGACCGAGACCAATAAGCGGCTCAAGCGCAAGATATTCGACCTTTATACGATCTTCGAGATTTCAAAGCATCTCAGTTCCGTGCTTGATACGCCGACGCTTTTGGATGGCATCATTCTGACCTGCATCGGTCAGATGGGTGTCAACGGGGCTGCCGTGTTGATTGCCAGGAATCATCACAATGATGACCTGACGCTGGCCAAGCAAAAAGGGTTATCGATAGAGCCATCCGACGACAAGTTCATCCCAGAGAACAGCCCGATCTTCGAGTTGTTCCGCGCGGCGCATTTCAAGCCGCTGTCCTATAGTGAAATCCTGCGGCAGGTTGGCGACCTTGACGAAGTGCACCTATTGCGCCAGATTGAATGCGAATATCTGATCCCAATGTCATTGCAGAATCGCGTACGTGGTTTGCTATCGGTAACGCGCAAGATTTCCGGCACCGCGTTCTATGACGACGATTTGGAATTCCTCGCCATTCTCGCTAACCAGCTCTCAGTCACGGTCGAAAATGCCCGGCTGTTTGAATCGGAGAAGGAGGCACTGGAACAGTTGCGCACCGCGCAATCACAACTGGTGCAAGCAGAGAAGCTGGCAGCGCTCGGACAGTTGTCGGCACGAGTGGCGCACGAAGTCAACAATCCGCTTGGTATCATCAAGAATTATTTGCTGTTGGCGCGCGAGGCGTCGGCACCGTCCAACAGCGCCGGCGAATATTTGCAGATAGTCACTGAAGAAGTAGATCGCATTGCCGGCATTGTGAGGCAGTTGCTGGATTTGTTCCGTCCGCGCGAGGATGTCTTCGCGGAAATAGACATTGAGGCGGTCGTCGATGAAACTCTCGTCCTGTTGTCGCATCATGCGCAGGCGTGCAAGGTCAGAATTGAAAAACAACTGCCATCGGGACTGCCGCTGATTTGGGGCTCGGCAGAACAGTTGAAGCAGGTGTTCTTGAACCTGCTGATTAATTCTTGCGACTTTATGCCGGACGGGGGCAAGATACTGATCGACGGCGAGCAGAACGAACAGCAGTTGATCGTTCGCGTGACGGATTGGGGACCCGGAATCCCGCCTGAGAACCTGGCGCAAATCTGGGAGCCTTTTTTTACGACCAAAACGAGGGGACGTGGTACGGGTCTGGGTCTGAGTGTCTGCTACGGAATTGTCAAGTCACATAGGGGCGAGATTGCCGCTACGAATGTCGCGGGCGCTGGCGCCCGTTTTGCGATCACACTACCATTGCGGGGCAATCATGCCGCAGGTTGAACAATCGCGCATACTTGTGGTTGACGATGAGGAGCGTCTCTGCCGGTCGCTGGAGAGCTTGCTGACCAAGGCGGGCTATGATGTCCGGACCGCGCTTGACGGCAAGGAAGCATTACGCCTGTATGCCGAGACCAGCTTTGATCTTGTGATCAGCGATATCCGATTGCCGGGAATTGATGGTATCCAATTGCTGCAAGAAATTCGCAAGCAGACTCCGGATGCCATGGTGATACTGATGACTGCCTACGCCTCGCTCGACACCGCTCTTGCGGCGATCAATATGGGGGCGTATGACTACTTGATGAAGCCGATTGAATTCACGCAGCTCAAGCTGGCAACCAAACGGGCACTTGAAAAGCGCGAGTTGGAAATCGCCAGGCAGCGATTGTTGGATGAATTACAGGACACCAACAAACAGCTAAATCGACGCGTGGCCGAGGTGGACGCGCTCTATCAGGCGGGCATCCTCCTCTCACAGTCGCATGATCTCCACAAATTGCTGACCAAAATCATTGCCGTGGCGTTGGACGTAATCGGTGCGACAGTCGGTTCAGTGATGCTGCTGGATGAACACAAGGGGGAACTGACGATTTCAGCGGCAGTCGGCGTGAGTGAAGAAGTGAAGCGCAACACCCGCGTGAAACTTGGCAACTCGATTGCCGGTTACGTTGCGCAGAGCGGTGAAGCATTGTTGATAACGGACATCCTTACCGATCAGCGATTTCGACAGTATGCCAAAGGTAACTACGAGACCAATTCACTGGTGTCGGCGCCTCTGAAAATAAAGGATCGGGTTCTCGGTGTCATCAACCTCTCCGATCCCAAACACGGTACCGCGTTTGCCGAGAACGATCTGCGGCTGCTCGTCACTTTTGCGGCGCAGGCGGCGATCGCCATTGACGACGCCGAGCATCTCCAGCAGCTTAACAAAAAGCTTAACGAGTTCGGGGCGCTGTACAAACTGGCCACGAATCTTACGACTATCGACAACTCGCGCGACATGACGGAGATGATCTACCAGATGCTGAGGAAGATCATGGATGTTGATTTCGCCGTGTGGTTGTCATGGCAGGAACGCACGGAGACGCTGATGGTCAATTATTGGGAAGGTCTTGGCAAGCGAGAAGCAATCACGCTGTTAGGCCGGGAACTCTCCATGAAGGAAAAGACCGTCTATTCGTCGAGCGTTAGAGCGCGCGTGATCAGGACACATATAGAGGAAATACCATACTTCAAAGAGAAAGCCAAGACGCTGACGACGGTTCCCATCATCACCAAGGGTTCACTGCATGGCGTATTCTGTCTGGGGTCGCGGCGAGAGCACGCGTTTTCGCCGAACGATATCAATATCGCTTCAATTGTGGCTTCGCAGGCAACGTCCGTCTATGAGCAGCAACGAGCACTGCTCAACGCTACGCGGCTGATGACGATGGGCAAGATGATGTCGGAAATCGCACATGATCTACTTCTCCAATCCCAAGAAGTATCAGCTTGAACAAAAACGGATGAGCGATCTGATCAAGAGGGTGATTCGTCTCGTAGAGAACGACCTGACCAAGCACGGAATCGCGTTTTCGCAGGAGTTCGAGGACGACCTGCCTTCCGTATTGGTCAACGAAAATGAGATCGTCGAAATGCTGCTCAATCTGATCATCAACGCCATTGAAGCGATGCCCCACGGGGGTAGGTTGTCCATCAAAGCTTTCAGCAAGCTCGATCAGAATCAGCAGAAACCGTTTGTGACGCTGACTATCAAGGACACGGGCGAAGGCATCGCTCCGGAAGTGCAACACAAAGTGTTTGACCGCTATTTCACGACCAAAGACAGCGGTACCGGACTGGGTCTGTCAATCTGCGAACGCATCGTCATGGCGCACAATGGTGACATCAAGTTCGAGAGCGAGCAGGGGGTTGGCACGACCTTCATTATCAAGCTGCCCGCCGCGTAGGGACACATGGCGCGAGCACAACTGCGATATCCACACAAAAAAAGCGCACGTAACAACATATGTGATGGCGTCGACTCCGACACAGAACGGGGCGCTACTATTGCTTAAGCCCAAAAAGCCTAAGTGCACATTCCCGCAAAAACCGCTTGCCTAATCGGGACGTCAAGACCAATTTCCTGGTGCAACCTTCTG
>JAPLUP010000638.1 GCA_026397575.1 Candidatus Zixiibacteriota bacterium | reverse complement strand
AAAAGCGCTTCCACAACCTTGATCTTGTCCAAAAGCTGCCGAGATGAAAGCCGAGTATCAACTTCGACCACACCGTTAATAAAAAACGGCTGGTCGGTGTTTTCCACCGGCGAGGTTTCATAATAACTCGACTGCCTCAGGACTGTTACGTCGCCGTTGTCCTGAAGTTGCTCCAACGCGCGTTGGATATTGGCAACTCGGTCACCCAGATTGGAGCCGCAAGAAAGATAAATACTGATAGTCTACTCCCTCGTTCGCTGAATTTCGACTTCGATATGATCGAGATTTCCCGGTATCGGAGGAATCATCTTTCGTACTCTGACTACAACTTCTCTGATATGGTCGAGTTGCAGGACGCGCCCGGCAATATCCGCGGCAATTGCTTCCAACAGGGAATAGCGCTTGCCGTTCAAGACGTCCTCGACAATGCCATACACCGCCGCATAATTCACCGTATCCGATAGCTTGTCGGTCTGTGCGGGCAACGTAAGATCGAGGTGCAGATCACAATCAACCTCATAGCGTCGACCTGTCTCTTTTTCGGCGGCGCTGACGCCATGATAGCCGTAGAAAGTCATATTTTTCAGTCTGATGACATCCATCAGTCGGTTCTCCGGTGCAAACGTGATTTGATCGGCTGGTAGGCGCGTACCAGAGCAGTCATGACTTCCCGCAGTCTGTCGGATTCGACATTGGCTGCAATCCTGATCCAACCCTCACCTTCCTCGCCAAAGGCAGTGCCGGGTGCAACCAGAATGCCCCGATGGCGCAGCAGTCCTCGCGCAAACGCGACCGACAGCCGTCCGCGTCTCAGCTTGACCCAGACAAAACCTGCGCCAAATGCCGGGTAGAACTCGATGCCGGCACTTTGTAGAGTCTCGACGATAACATTCATGCGCAGGCTGATCTCTTCTCGGCAGCGAGAAATATGATTCGCCAGTGATTCCGCGGAAGCAAAATAGGGAGCAGCATACGTCAGCAACGGCCCGCTGGGAAGCAGACCAAGTGAACGCGCTAACGTCGCCAAGGGGTCGATCATGCGTTTGCGACCGACGATTGCGGTGAGTTTCAGTTGTGGCGCCGCCAGATTGGTGGAGAAGCTGAACATCTCGATACCGAGGCGGAGCCGTTTGCGCGACTGGCAGAACAACGGTGGCCGAAAATTGCCGGAGTACGAAAGGGCGTATGAAGAATCGGCGACGACAAGGATATTCGCCTCCGCAGCCAGCCGCTGCAAACGCGAATAGAAGTTTTCGTCGCAGACGGCGCCGGTGGGATTGTGCGGCGAGGTCAGGAACAACAGGCGTGGTGATTTGGAAGCGATCCGTTCGAACTGCTCAAGATTTGGCAGGTAGTCATTGCGTTGATAGATCGGGCAACTTCGCGGTTTGCCTTCGAAGAGCAACACCAGTTTGCGGTAGGCATCGTAGCCGGGATCTGGAAGAAAGCAAGTCGTTCCCGCGTCAACAAAGTGCGCCGCAGTCAAGAGCAGCGCAGCACGGACTCCCGGCACAAGCAGAATCTCCTGCATCGGATCGATTTCGATTTGATATTCGCGCGCAAGGTAGTCGGCAAACGTCGCAGCAATGGCAGTCCCGTCGGAGGGACCAACAGACGTCTGCGCAGCAAGGGGCACATGGATGGCGTATTTGCCGAGATCGACAATCTCTTTGCCCCGGCGTTCCAAAGTCTTGCACAATCCCTGTAGTTCGCTCAGGAACGGCGCGGGCAATTGCTGAATTCGCTCCGCCGCGCTGACCACCACGCGCTTTGTGATCTTCATCAGTTGCCTCTGGGAGGATGGAATTCCGATTCATCTTCGCCAAAGACTTCGTCATCGTCGGCAAAGGCACCCTCTTCGTACATCAGAGAGACATCGGTGAGCACACGCGAGAGATAAATTGTCTTGGCCATCTGTTCAGCCATCTCCACACGGAAGAAAGCCTCCATGAGGTTTGATCCGAACGACATAACACCGTGGTTTTCCAGCAAGAACGTATGATAGCCGAGGACCAGATTACCCAAGCGATCGGCCAAGTCCTGAGTGCCCGGTTCGGCATAGGTTATGAAAGGTATCTGCACGGCGGCTTGGAAGTCGTCTCGGAGTTTGTAGCCGTGCAAATGCAGAAGATATTCAGACGATGGACTCTGCTCGGGATCAACCGGCATCCCAGAGGAATCTATCAGCACGATGTCGTCCGGCTGCAGCATCCCCTTGCATCCGCCCTTCGGCGTAATCAAGATCTGTCCGTCAGAAGCCCGACAGGAAAGATTCCCCTGTGTTCCGGCAATTAACCCCTTTTCATAAAGCAACTTACCGACTTGGCAAAGTTGCTCCCTCAGAACTCCATCTTTGATTGACAATACGCTTTCCTCCAATCGGGCAATTAGCCCGAGGGAGACAGCTTTGTCAAGGCAATTCTGGGCGCGACGCTTTTGCGATCTGCATCGAAGCATCCACTATTCGTAAGGTGGTTCTGGGCGCCGGTGTATTCGAATTGGTGATCAGACGGCTGGTCTGACAACGTGAAGACGTGCACAATTTGCAGGATGCTGGACAAGAAACGGCTCTATCGAAAGTCTCTCGGCAAAGGCACTGAACAGGAGAAGATGGTTTTGTCACGAGCTTCTCGCTACGATCCCAGCCCAAGAAAAGAGTGCAATGCCGGGTTAGCGATGACAAGGCCCAGCAGATTCTGACGGACAGGACACCTATGCGGCAAATGGCTATGCATCAACTGGTTGGAGAATCCAAATTGAGCGCGCAAACAAGATATATGATGGATTGCGTATATGTTGTGGCTGGTAAGTCGTTGCTGACACTACATATTGTGTTTTTTCAAAATTTTATGTTTGACTGTCTTTCGGCATTCAGCTAACCTGCCCCCCGCGCCGCAATCCGGGTAAGAGAGACTTACACGTGGCGAGAGTTCACAAATGTGATTTCCAACGGGGCCGTTGGAACGTTAATATGCAAGGAAGCTACGACGATCTGACTAAATAGAGTACCTTTCATCACG
>JAPLUP010000009.1 GCA_026397575.1 Candidatus Zixiibacteriota bacterium | reverse complement strand
TGGCCTCCGAAGCCGTCGGTGCGAGCATGTTCATCGCGGGCTTGACATGTCTTCCCTATGGGTATAGCATACCAATACATGAAGGCTTCCCTCATCAGACATGTAAAGGGTGTCGATGAACTGGGCAACATCATCGAAGTCAAGATGTGGAAGATTCCCGAGCGGACGGCAGACAATCCCTATGGCTACAAATACTCTCTGGTCTACATCGTGAACGGGGAACGGGTGATCGGTTACGACAACGCAGAGGGCAAGGGAGAGCACCGGCACTATCGGGAGACCGAGCGACCGTACCGCTTCAAGAGCGTGAGTCAGCTTGTCGCGGATTTTTATGACGATATCGAGAAATTCAGACGAGGTGAGGAACCATGAAGGTCAGGAGAATCAAGATAGGGATCAAGAGCGTGAAATCCATACTGGACGACTTTGTGAAAACGGGGGAGGCAGTCGAGCGGGGGGAGAAAGTGAAGAAAGAAACGGGCACCTACTTCACGAGCTTGGAGGCATTCAGGAAGGCCCTGACGCCTAAGCGCATGGAACTCCTTCACATCGTCAGAACGGAGCGGCCTTCGTCCATCAATGAGCTGGCCCGCATGGCCAAGCGGGACGTGAAAAATGTCGCCGATGACGTGAAGTACCTCGATCAGATCGGACTGATCGAAAAGAAGAAGACAAAGAGAAGGAGCGCACCGGTTGTCACGTATGAGAAGCTGATGCTGGAGATTGCAGTCTAGGTCAGGTGATGCAGACTCCCTTTTTCGGACTCGGACTAAATAGGGTTCGGCCTTGTGTGCACTGATGAAGATCGCGAGCATGATCAATCTGCCAATCATCTTCTGTTTCATCCTTCCCCCTTAGGGTGAACACAGAAGGTGTTTTATATCTGTCTGATTTTCCATTCATGGTGAGGCCTGCCTGCCATCTGTCAGGCAGGTATCGAACTACGAACGGGACACCCGTTCCGGTTCTTGCCCGAATGTTCCTCCCTGTTGTCGGACAGCCTCCAGCGGGGATTTCTACGCGAGTTCACCGACAAAAATTTCTTGATACGAGCGTTTACGAGAATATGTCTCTTGCACACCGGATCAAGAGAATTGTTACTTGGTTAGGATCTCCGGTGCTAAATCTCCGTGCACTTTCCCACTTTACACCACCACGATGAAAATCGTAAAAATATGGAAAGCCGAAATAAATATGGGAACAAATGCAAGAATCGATTGAAACCATGCACACCGAATTGGAACAACGGTTAAGGTTCGAGACGCTCCTGGCCGAAATCTCATCGCGTTTTGTCAATGTGCCGGCCACCGAGGTGGACCGAGAGATCGAGGACGCCCAGCGCCGCATCTGCGAGTCACTCGACATCGACATCTTGGCTGTTTGGCAGTTGTCGAACGAAGACCCGGTTGCCCTCACGGCCACCCACTATTATTCCGTCCAACAAGGGCTTCAGCCGCCCGGGCTGCTGAAGGAAGAGGATTTCCCTTGGTTCGTAAAACAACTGCAGGCGGGTCGCATTGTTGCCGTTTCTTCGCTGGAGGAGATGCCATCAGAGGCTGCCCACGACCGGGAAGTCTGCCGCCAATTGGGCGTCAAATCGAATCTGAGCATCCCGCTCTCAGCGGGGGGCGGGCCTCTCATTGGTGTGCTGGGCTTGAATACCACGCGGGCGGAGCGCGACTGGCCGAACGCGCTGGTGAATCAACTGCAACTGATTGGGCAAATCTTTACAAACGCGCTCGCCCGGAAAAGCTTCGAGCTGGCCTTGCGCGAAAGCGAGGAGCGACTGAGTGTGGCCACTGACTCCGGCGACATGGGGCTCTGGGTGCTCGCTGTGGCGCACAAGCTTCTATCGGCTTGGGTCGATGAGGAAATCGCTGAGTTAGAGCCGCCCGGCCAGCAAGCGCCATCGCTAGAAAAGTAAAGAAGGGAGTGTGTGGGAGGCTTTAAACGGTGACCCTCATCGTCATTTTCATCGCTTTGATCCTGCTCTACAGCATGGTCTCCAGGCGTCTCGAACGGACGAACCTGACCGCCCCGATTGTGTTCACCGGCGCCGGAATGCTGGCGCTCCTCGTTCTGCCGAGTCTTCGG
>JAPLUP010000398.1 GCA_026397575.1 Candidatus Zixiibacteriota bacterium | reverse complement strand
AGCCAGTTGTCGGCGGGAAATACTCGACGGGATGGACAGACAAAGCCGGCCAGCCCGCCGGACCGCGCGAGATCAAGGAACTGGTTGAGAACAAAAAGCTGGTCTATGACTGGGATTTCGCCGAAGAAGGCAAATCGGGCGATCTGGTAACCTGGGAACTGCTGCGTATCGGTGAGCGAACGCGGGTCAATTTGCGCCATTCCGGCTTTGATCCGGCACGCTACAACAAAGACTACATGCAAGGCTGGCATGCCTATATGCTGACTCTGAAGGACTTCTGCGAATCGGGTGGCCGGCTATCTTATGGGGTGATTGACGGGGATTGGGGAGTGTAAGGCATGCAAGGCGGCATTTGCTCTGAGAGCGCTTCCTGAACGCCGGACAATCCGTTACATGAACACGCACATGGATGAGATTCTCGAAGCTATATTGAAGGCAGTGGATGACGTGAATCTGCAACTGCCGATGAATGGTCGAATCGAGCGATCCAAGGCGGCGAAACTCTCCGGTGACGACGGCAAACTGGATTCGCTGGGTTTGATCAATTTGATTGTAGCGGTGGAGCGAAGTGTCGAGAGCCATCTGGGGTGGAATGTGGTGCTTACCGGTGACAGTACTATGAGTCAAGCGGAATCAGTGTTTGCGAGCGTCAACTCGCTGGTTGAACATGTCGAGAAATTGCTGAAGGAGAAAGAGGTTGGTTAGAGAGCGATATAGTGCCGTTCTGGTGTCCGACTTCAATCTGAGCAACTTCGCAGCCGTACTTATCAACGATCCCGAGTCGCCAGGTATCTCTCCCGTCGAGGCGCCGTTCGGACAGGTCTTGCCAGTTTTACTCGACAGTTCTCTGCAATGCTGGAAGCACTCACCGGATCTGGCGATCGTTTGGACACAACCACATGGAGTGGTCAAGGGGTTTGGTGGCCTGCTGCAAGGTGAAAGCGTCGCACTTGATGACATAATGTCAGAAGTTGATACCTATGCAGAGGCACTGTTCAAGATGAGCCAGAAGGTCCCTATGGTTTTTGTTCCGACCTGGATTACCCCGAATTCCCTAGTTCCGGAAGGGTTGTTGGAAATGAGAAGCACGGGCGCACACACGGTTCTAACACAGATGAATCTACGGCTGAGCGATCTCCAGAATCGCACGCCTTCCATTCACCTTCTCAATACGGAGAAGTGGTTGCGAACAGCCGGGAAGTACGCATTTAATCCGAAGCTTTGGTATATGGCGAAAGTGCCGTTCGGCAACGAGGTCTTTCGAGAGGCCGTCGCCGATATCAAGTCAGCCATTAGCGGCATCATCGGCAACGCTCGGAAGCTGATTATTGTCGATCTCGACAACACTGTGTGGGGTGGAATTGTCGGCGATCTCGGTTGGGAGAGGATTACGCTAGGTGGTCACGACCCACACGGCGAAGCATTTGCCGACTTCCAGAAGGGACTGAAGCTGCTCAACCGGAGAGGAGTTCTGCTCGGAATTGTCAGCAAGAACGAAGAGGAGATTGCTCTCGAAGCGATCAACAGGCATCCGGAAATGGTCCTAAGGCTGGATGATTTCGCCGGCTGGCGCATCAACTGGAAAGACAAAGCGCAGAATCTGGCCGACCTAGTCGAAGAGTTGAACCTCGGCATGCAATCAGTGGTGTTCCTCGATGATAGTCCCGTAGAACGCGCTCGCATCCGAGAAACGTTTCCGGATGTGCTTGTGCCGGAACTATCGGACGATCCAATGCTGTACCGAAGCAAGCTGATGGGGCTTCGCTGCTTCAACCTGCCGGCGATCAGTGGTGAGGATTTGCGACGCACAAAGATGTATCAAGCGGAGCGACAACGGACCGGTCTGCGTGACCAGATCGGCTCCGTCGATGAATGGCTGAAATCATTGTTGATTGAAGTCAGAGTTGAGGAACTCAACTGCGTCAACGTTGGCCGTGCAGTGCAACTATTCAACAAGACAAATCAGATGAATCTTTCAACTCGAAGGCTGGCTGAGAAGGAGCTCATGGATTGGCCACAAGACGGTAATCGCAGACTCTGGACGTTACGCGTGTCGGACAAGTTCGGCGACTCAGGATTGACCGGTATCATGAGTATGGAATGGAATGGCGACGAAGGCCGGATCGTTGACCTTGTACTGAGCTGTCGCGTGATGGGGCGCAAGGTTGAAGAGACAATGGTTCATGTCCTGCTTCAGCAAGCGCGGCTCGTTGGCCTTCGAACACTCCAGGCGGAATATCTGCCGACCGCCAAGAATACGCCCTGCCTCCGTTTCCTGGACTCAATGGAAGACGCTTGCCGGAACGGAAATCTCTTCATTTGGGATGTTACGAAAGATGTTCCGCTGCCGGAGTGTATTGCCTGCACAGTGGTTGAAGGCTTTCCACAAGCATGATTCCTACAATCAAGTGGCCTGGTGGCAAGAGCTTCGCTTTCACCATCTTTGATGATACTGATCTCTCGACAGTGGCGAATACTCAAGCAATCTACTCATTTCTGTATGACCTCGGTTTACTCACGACCAAGTCTGTCTGGCCGACCAGAGGCCGTGATATTCCGAGAATTGGCGGCGCAACCTGTGAAGATTATGACTACCTCGCGTGGGTGGAATCGTTGCAGGCACGCGGATTTGAAATCGGCTATCATTGCGCAACGTATCACAGTTCGCGTAGAAACGAGACCGCTCGCGGTCTGGACAGATTCAAAGGGCTGTTCGGCCAATATCCGAGTACGATGGCGAACCACACGGGATGCCAAGAGAGTATCTACTGGGGAAGCGCTCGGCTACAGGGTGCAAACCGGCTCATCTATAATCTGCTGACGAGGTATCGTCACCACCAGCGTTATCTCGGGCATGTGCAACAGAGCGAGTTCTTTTGGGGCGATCTCTGCAGAGAACGGGTCAGATACGTCAGAAATTTCGTCTATGCCGATATCAATACTCTCAGGAATTGCCCCATCATGCCATATCACGACCCGGAGCGGCCATTTGTCAACTACTGGTTTGCTTCTTCTGAGGGACCCAATTGTGACGCATTCAACAAATGTGTCAGTGAGAAAAATCAGGATCGATTGGAAAGCGAAGGCGGGGCATGCATTATGTATACACATCTGGCTTGCGGTTTCCAGGAACAATACGGTTTGAATAAGCGTTTCCGATCACTAATGGGGCGTCTTTCCAAGATGAACGGGTGGTTTGTTCCGGTTGAGAGGTTACTTGACTATTTGCTCGAGGCCCACAATTACCACGAAATCACATCTTCACAACGAGCTCGTATCGAGCGTCGCTGGCTTCGAGACAAGATGATTGTTGGTCCTTCCTAACATGCCGGTCGTGATCGTTCCATACACTCGAGAGCATGTTGAAGCAGTGCGCGAGTTCAACGGGCGCCTTCGTGTAGCCGGTATTACCATGCGATTTCCGGAGTCGGAGATACCTGCTTGGCTGCCCAAATGCGACAATCGGAGTATCTATCAAGAGCACTTTCTCGCTCTGGATGGGCAGACAGTGCGCGGTGGTTACATTCTTAAGCACCAGATTTTCACCGTGAGCGGGCAGACCGTCTCTGTCGGCAACTACCAACTGCCTATTTCCGAGGGAGTAATCGACAAACATTACGGTCTGGTCGGGTTGATTCTGCTTAATGACGCGCTCAAGCGCAACCCGCTTCTGTATTCGCTTGGTATCGGCGGCCACCAGGAGTCTCTGGCTCGTTTGTTGAAGGGAATGGGCTGGAAGCTCTTCACAGTGCCGTTTTTTTTTCGCATATGTCATCCGGTGACATTTCTACGCAATATCAGGCATCTGCGCAATTCGTGGTGGCGTCGATTGGCGTTTGACCTGCTCGCTTTCACTGGCGCGGGCTGGATAACGCTCAGCGCGTGGAGGTTGCTGACGATGAAGAGGACTGTCAGAGCGGTGCAATGTCGCGTCACTCGCATTGAGCGCTTCGATGAATGGGCAGATACTCTTTGGCAAAGACCAGTGGGTGACTTCAAGTTTGCGGCGGTGCGGGGAAGCGAAGTTTTAAACACCCTCTATCCGGCGGCGGACGTCCGATTTGTGAAACTAAAGGTTACCGTTGCCGAGGCAGAAGTCGGATGGGCAGTTGTGCTGGTGACGCGGATGGCGGACAACAAATTTTTCGGTAGTATGATAGTTGCCACAGTCGTTGACAATGCTGCGTCTGCCGGTTATGAAAATGAGGTTATGCTGGCCGCTGCGGACATAGCAGTCGATCAGCGGGCTGATCTAATCGTTACCAACCAATCGCACGAGAACTGGGGAAGAGCTTGTGACTCTGCGGGATTTCTGCGCGGGCCTTCGAATTTCATATTTGCCGCCTCACCGCAACTCGCGGCGAAGCTCGCGCCACCGGAAGGAATGTTGAACGGAGTACATCTAACTCGCGGTGACGGTGACGGTCCAATTCATCTGTAAGGGCTTCTTGATGAGTGTCTCTGATGGACGTGCAAGGTTTAGGCGGCCGGACTGGTAAGTCTATCTTCCGGTGGCTCTGATAACGGTCGGGATGGCGCTGGCGAGGACTTTGGCGTCGAGACAGTCCTTTGCTGCGGTCGCTTGGCTTGAACCCTCTATGCGATCCCAACAAATGACTTAAGTTCTCTGCCCAGTAGTGAATTTGCGAGATCTGATTTTAGTCCTGCGCGCCGGGGGCGTTGCGCTGGAAGACTTAGGTCAGTCATATTCACGCGCTCAATCAGCTTCGTATCCACGTCCAGCTTCTTGGCGATCAGCACCGCCAACTCATAGCGCGAAATGCAGTCGGGCGATGCCAGATGTAGAACTCTAGGGAGTTTCGGCATTGCGACCAACTGCCAGACTGCCTGTGCCAGATCAGTGACTTCCGTCGGATTGGAAATTAGGTCAACTGCCGCGCGATAGACTTTGTTGCCGGCAAGCGATTCGAGGATTCCCCTGTAGAGGTTTCGTGGCGCCGTAGGACTGGTTGCATAGAGAGAGCAGACGCGGACAATGCAGGCGTCGAGATTGTTTGCTGCAACGCTTTCTTCCGCCAGTAGCTGGATTATGCAGGCGTCGAGATTGTCTGCGGCAACGCTTTCTTCCGCCAATAGCTTAGTCCGGCCATAGTAGTTGACCGGGTTGGGCCGATCGGATTCAGCGTAGGGACCTTGGGTGCCGTCAAAGACGTAGTCGGATGAAAAGCTGAGCAACCGGAAGGAATTTCTACGTGCGCCTTCCACGAAGTTGCGGACGATTGCTACGTTGCTCTGTAAAGCGTATTCGTGATCGGTTTCGCAACGGTCAACATCGGAAGCGCCGGCGCAGTTGATCACGACATCGTACCGTTTCTCGCTGAGTAACTGCGCAACCGAATCTGCATTGCTGAGGTCGAGAAGGTAGGTCTCGCCCGTAAACCCGGCAGGCAGCAGCCGCTGGAAACTGGTTGCAGCGATGGTCACCGTTGGCGGCGCTTGCTTGAGAATCTGCGAGCCGAGCAATCCGGCGGCGCCGGTAACAAGAACGCGTCCCGTCATGTGCGGTTGCGATAGTGCTTGTCCCGGAAACTCACGGCGTCCTGTGCGCGCAGACGGTCAAAGATTTCCGGATGTGATTGATACCATGCCACAGTTTGCCTCAACCCATCGGCAAGATCGCGTTCGTCGATCCTTCCATAACGCTGCTCGAATTTCCGCGAATCGATCCGATAGCAACGGTCATGCGCCGGGCGGTCAGCGACATGATTAACCAGCGCTTCGCATTCAAGCAACGCGGTCAAGCGCCGCACAACCTCAAGATTGGCGTACTCTCGAGTCGCACCGATATTGAGTATTTCACCTTTCGGGAAATCGTCCACAACTCTCAGTAGTGCCGAGCAGAAATCATCGACATAGAGCCACGATCGCCGTTGCTTACCATCACCATACACCGGCAACGGTTTGCCCTGGCGCGCGAGGTATATGAAGTAGGGAATGAGTTTCTCCGGAAACTGACGCGGCCCATAGTTGTTGCTCGTGCGGGCAATTGCCGCTTTCTGTTCAAAGGTTTTGATTGCGGCCAACACCAGCAGATCAGCGGAGGCTTTACTGGCGGCATACGGGCTGGAAGGATTCAACGGGGCCGCTTCGCTTAACGTTTCATTTTCACGGGCCGGACCGTAGACCTCATCTGTGGAAATCTGCAGCATGGGGCTGTCGGTCTTGCGACAGAACGATAGCAGAGAATCTGTTCCCAAGACGTTCGTGCGTACGAATTCCGAGGTGTAATAAAGCGAGCGGTCAACATGGGTCTCTGCGGCAAAATTTACGACGAGATCGAACTGAACATCTTCGAGCTTCGGTAAAGCGCCGACGTCACAGATGTCCGCTTCAAGAAACTGCAGGCGGCTCTCTGCGTGAAGCTCCCCGAGATTGTCAAGCGAACCGGCATAGGTCAGAACATCGATAACAGTGATTTCGCTATCAGGATACTTCAGCCAAAGATGTTTCGCGAAACTAGAGCCGATAAAGCCACAGCCGCCGCAAATCAGAAACCGCTTAGCCATCCTTGCGGGACCAGTCGTAGGGAACGTCGTTGCTGTGAGGATCTAGCCGGTATTCATCGGGCTGATCGGAGTTGTACACGTGAGTGGGAATGTTCAGAACCAGCAGCTCATCGGCGCCAACATTCTTGAAGCCGTGATATACCCCAGTCGGTATCTGTACGAGCAAACGTCGTTCGTCGCAGGGAAAGAACTCGTTGATCTCGCCTTTGGTCGGTGAACTCTCTCGCGCATCGAAAAGTACCAGTTTGCCGCTGCCACGGATAACGCACAGGTTATCTGTCTGTTGTTTGTGCATGTGCCAGGCCTTGACGACACCCGCGTAGCAGGTCGTAACATAGGCTTGCCCGAAGCGAGCGAACAGAGCTTCATCAGAACGCAACACTTCAAATAGCCGTCCCCGCTCGTCGCAGTGAACTTTAAGTTCCTTGATTTTTACTCCGTCAATCAATTTTTCCGCCTTTCCTGTCAGGCAATGCTTCCTCGCGCACAAGTGCGCCGGCTCGATAAAGCGACTCGAAGGTGCCGGCGTCGCTCCACCAGCCGGTTATTACATGATAATCGGCAATTCCTTTGTTGATGTAGTAGTTGGAGACATCGGTGATCTCGTATTCACCACGTTTGGACGGCTTCAGCGTGTCGATCACTTCGAAGACTCCCGCATTGTAAAGATACACTCCGATCACAGCATAATTTGACTTGGGGTTGGTCGGTTTCTCCTCAACGCCAACTAACCGACGTTTGTCGTCGAAAACTGCCACCCCGAATCGCTGGGGATCCTCGATCTCTTTCAGGAAGAGATAGGCGCCCAAATCGCTGTCTGCAAACGATCTGACTTGCGGGGCGATATTGTCTTGCAGAATGTTATCACCCAGAATGATGCA
>JAPLUP010000101.1 GCA_026397575.1 Candidatus Zixiibacteriota bacterium | reverse complement strand
TCCGTCGAGACAAACGCGCGCTGGCCCGCATTATCACCCACATTGAGAATCGTCGCGAGGATTATCGGCAGTTATTAGCCGCCATCTCGCGACTACCCCCCCATGGGTATCGTATCGGCATCACCGGTCCGCCGGGATCCGGCAAGTCGACGCTGGTGGATGCACTGGTGTTGCGCTATGTCCAGCAGGGACTCAAAGTCGGCGTGATCGCGATCGATCCGTCCTCGCCATTTACGGGGGGTGCCTTGCTGGGGGATCGCATCCGCATGCAGCATCTGGCCAATCGTGACAGTGTTTTTATTCGCAGTATGGCATCTCGCGGCGAATCGGGCGGATTGGCGGCAGCGACACGCGATGTAACCAAAGTGCTCGATGCCTTTGGCATGAATCTGATCATCATCGAAACCGTGGGCATCGGACAAATTGAGTTGGATATTGCAGAAGCCTGCGACAGCGTCGTTGTCGTCCTGGTTCCGGAATCGGGGGATATGATTCAGACGATGAAAGCCGGTCTAATGGAAATTGCGGACATATTTTGCGTGAACAAGATTGATCGCCCCGGCGCCGATCGACTGATCGGCCTGCTCAACAGCATGATTCACCAGCGACAGACGGCGAGCAGTGTGGAAATCCGCGCCGTTGGAACAAACGGCATGAACGGAGATGGTGTAGATAGTTTAGCCGAGGCGATTGAGAAACATCGTGGTTTGATCACAGCCGGCGGTGAACTTGAGCGACGAAGAGGCAGTCAACTCAAGGCAGAGATTGTTCACGCCGTACGTGATCGGGTGGTTAGACAGTTGGAAGAGACAATCGACTTCGACGGTCAGTTCGAGCACGTCAGCCGGCAATTAGCCAGCGGCGAATTGGATTTGTACAGTGCCGCGGATATGATCTACGACCGCTACTTTCGCAAGTAGCGCTGCGGCAGCCGCGCCGATCGAGTTAGTCGCCGCAAGGCGCTGACATACAAATCGTTGCTTATGAAGGGAAACGACAGATGGCAGAAATCAGACATCAATCCGAGATATCTGAGGAGCAGCTTTCCGAGGCGCTGAACAAAGCGTACGCAGAATGGAAGGCGGCTGCGGATGCTACGACGAACAAGAGCAAAAAGTATGTCACTGTCTCCTCGGAGCAGGTCAATCCCCTGTATACTCCCGCAGACACGAAAAGCATTGATTTTCTGCATGATGTTGGATTCCCGGGCGAATACCCGTATACACGCGGCGTGCATCCGTCGATGTATCGCGGCAAACCCTGGACAATGCGACAGTTTTCCGGAATGGGGACACCCGAGCAGACGAACCAGCGATATCATTTCCTGCTAAACCAGGGGCAGCATGGGCTGTCGGTGGCATTTGACCTGCCGACGTTGATGGGATATGATTCGGATCATGAAAGGTCATTGGGAGAAGTCGGCAAGTGCGGTGTGGCGGTTGATACGCTGCTTGACATGGAGAAAATCTTCAAGGGGATTGATCTCGGCAAGATATCGACATCGATGACGATCAACGCTCCGGCATCGGTGCTACTGGCGATGTATATCGTGGTCGCGGAAAAACAGGGGGTGCCACCGGAAAAGCTGCGCGGAACGCTGCAGAATGATATTCTCAAGGA
>JAPLUP010000150.1 GCA_026397575.1 Candidatus Zixiibacteriota bacterium | reverse complement strand
AGATCTGCATTGAATGTATGCGACAAGGGGAAACGATAAAGTTACAGGCCCATTACTTAGTCTTGGCAATCGGTAGAGAGCCGCAACTTTGTTTTTTGCCCGAAGGTGGGGAGGCGAGTTTCGACCGGTTGGCACAAGAGGGCCTTATCTATTTTGTAGGGGATGTCCGGAACGGGAGTTTCCGTCAGACCGCTATTGCCGTGGGGGATGGTATCATGGCGGCCATGAAAATCGGCGCCAAGCTGAGCATACCGGAATGCGAGAGGGCCACAAAGCAATGAGAATCAAAGCGTCAACCGGCAGCAATTCAATCGCGTGTGTCTATGTCTCAGAATTCGACAACGGCTCGCTCGTCGTAATGGTTGAATCGGTGCAGCCGCCGCTGCCCAGAAACAAGAAGTGGGTGCTCATCGTTTCCACGCTATTCGGCTGTCCGGTGCAATGTCCGATGTGTGACGCCGGCGGTCACTATCGCGGAAGACTATCCAAGAAGGAGATATTCGATCAGTTGGATTTCCTCGTCAAGAGCAGGTTTCCTGATGGCAAGATTCCCGTCGAAAAATTCAAAGTACAGTTCGCCAGGATGGGGGAACCGTCCTTCAACCCCAGCGTACTGGAAGTGTTAGAGGAGCTTCCACTCCGGTACAACGCCCCCGGTCTGATTCCCTGTATTTCTACAATTGCTCCATCTGGAGCGAGCAGCTTCTTTGAGGAACTTTTGCGAATAAAAAGAAAAACCTACAGCTGCGGAAACTTCCAAATGCAGTTTTCCATCCATACAACTGACCGGGAACTGAGGGATAGACTCATGCCGGTGAATAAGTGGGATCTGCCTCAGATAGCGCGGTATTGCAACGAATTCTGGCAGCAAGCAGATAGGAAGATCACTCTGAACTTTGCTCTTGTCCGCGGTATGCCTGTGGATTCGGAGGAGCTTCAAAAGCATTTTGACCCCGAGAGGTTTCTGATGAAGCTAACGCCGCTGAACCCAACTTATGCCGCTGCGCGAAACGGCTTAGTCTCGCAGATAGACTCCTCTTGGGACGAAACCCGTTGCGAGATTGTCAATGGGCTACGCAAAGCGGGCTATGAAGTGATAGTGAGCATCGGTGAAATGGAGGAGAATTTGATCGGCAGCAACTGTGGACAATATTTAACAGAACACTTGGCGACGGAACGACGCTTAATTGACAGCTATTCCTACGATATCAAGAACCACAGTTAGATTGGAACCCAGGTAGCAATTGAAACAGGCGAATCAGCCTTACACCATTGCCGGTTTCTTGCCGAGCGTGACGGTGAAGTCTTCGAGCGCATTAGCCATTTCCTTGGCGCTACGATAACGTTCAGCGGGATCTTTCGCCAATGACTTCTTTAGTACCAGATCAAAAAGCGGAGGAACTTTGGGATCGAGCGTCGATGGCGGTGGCGGATTTTCGTTAGTGATCTTATAAACGAGAGCCGAAATGTTTTCAGCGGTGAACGGCTTGATATGCGTGAGTAGTTCGTATAACACTACGCCGAGTGAGAATATGTCAGAACTTGGGGTGACTTCTTTTCCCTTGAGTTGTTCCGGGGAAATGTAGTTCGGCGTACCCATGGCGATGCCGGTTTGGGTCATGGACGATGACTTGAAGTGCGCTATGCCGAAGTCCATCACCTTGACGCGGAAGTTTTCCATTACCATAATGTTTGCCGGCTTGATGTCGCGATGGATGATGCCCATCTTGTGCGCGTACTCTAAAGCTGAGCAGACCTGTATAATGGTTGACGCAATAATTCGGTAATTCAGATGCAGATTGCGTTTTAGCACCGATTCCAGGGTGTAGCCATCAATGTACTCCATCGCGATGTATTGCAGGTTGCCCTGTAATCCGAAATCGTAGATCGTGACGATGTTGGGATGCGACAAATTGCCGGCGGCCTTGGCCTCGCGCAGTAGGCGCTCCTTAAGCTCGTTGATCTCGGATGGATCGGCGATGGCATCAAGGCGGATGGTCTTTAGCGCAACCAGGCGGTCAATCGAGGGGTCCTTACCCTTATAGACTGTACCCATTGCTCCCATGCCGAGCGGTTCAATCACTTGATAGCGACCGAATGACACCGGTTGTCCCTCGGTGGAGAATCTGACGGCGAAGGCTTGCTTTTCTTCCGGAGTCAGAGTCAACTCCTCCTCGGGGGTCGGCTGTCTGGTGGAAGCCGGCTGAGTGGCGTCGGCCTTAACCTCAGGCGGCGGAATCCTGGACATATCGACATCGAGCAGATCGGGAATAAAAGCTCGCGTCGCCGGCTCCTGTAGAGACAGATCGGAAGTGACAGGCGCAAGTGGTGTCGCCTTGACCCGCCCGCTGCTCTTGTCGTGTTTGGCATATTCCGATGCGGGAATCAAATCTTCACCCCGACGCATAGCCTCGAAATCAAGGCGAATGGTTTCCTCGAAAACTTCTGGCGCCAGTGGCTCATCTCGCAGGATGCGAGCGGGAATTTCATCGAAATCAATCTCACGATCTCCTTGGCGTTGCACGGCAATCGGTCCATCGCCCAAAAGCTTGCGAAGATCAATGCCTTTACTCAAACGTTTAGGTGCGGGCGGCGTTTCAATCGACTTGACGGCAAACGATATGCCTAAGAAGAAGAGCACAGTCATTGTCGGATAGAGTATGTTGGTGACAACATTAAAAGTGCTGAACAACACGAAGTTGATATTGACAATGATGAAGCCCAGAATGAACAGGGCAATCAGGCGATACATCAAGGCTATCCGTGGCAAAACCAATCCGCCAAAAACGCCGATTGCCAAAATCAGTAACAGATCGACCGGTATAGGGAAATGCAGACGCGAGGGCGCAGTAGAGGAAATCAGGTTCTGTACGGTTGCCGCATAGAAATTGTAAGCGGGAATTGTCCCAACGGTACCGGTTTCGAAAGTCTCCAGAACTTCGGGAATTGTCACCGCCAAAACGATGGCCTTTCCAGATACCAAATTGCGATCAGCATCGCCCGTCAGAATGTCGATAGCCGAGAACATGGGATAAGCCAGCGAATCGGCCGGCAAATTGACCATCATGCGACCGCCTTTATCAACCGGCAATGGCCTACCACCAAGAATCGGGCGGCCATCGGGCGACAATCGCAGGTCGGCAGGGCTGTTGCCAAGATAGGCGTTTGCCAATTGTAGCGGCGTGGAGAAATAAATCTTGTCATCGTAGTTAATCATCAGATTGGCGAAACGCATTTTGTCGTCGCTATCGGGCTTATAGAAGCGGAAGCCGACCGCGCGGGCTTTGGAGGCAAAAATGCCCGGCGGCACAAATGCGGCGATAGCTTTCGGCAGATCATCCAGAGACATGTCGGGCGCCGGCAGAGTAGAAGAGGGAACCATGTACTCTGGCGCCTGACGCGAGAGGTTGCCCTGTGCGCCTACGACGACATCGAACGGCTCGATCACGTTGCCGCATTCGGAGATCGACTGCGCCAGTTGGCTCGAGTGACCTCTGACGTATTCCTGTACGCGCTCGGTCAAGGCGATGTCAAGCATGACGGCTTTCGGTTTATAGTCGCAAATCGTGATCAAGAGGTCACTGAGGCGACTATGATCCCAAGGCCACTTGCCAACCTGATCGATGGAACGTGAGTCAATGGCGACGATGGCGATGGCGCTCTTGTCCGGTTGGAGTGTTCTGGTCGCGCGGACCTTGTCCTCGATCTTAAGCTCGAGTTTTTCCAGGGGGGACAGATTCTGCACATAGATTACCAGTACCAGCAGCGTCAGAAGCCAATAGAGGATTCCGCTCTTAAATCTGCCGAGCAACTTGTCGACGAAAGATTGTTTTACAGACATCTTGGTCTATCTCCCCTCTGTCAGTCGCTCGATCAGGAACGCCGGCAAATCAACAGCGCGCATCTTATGTTGAGCCGCCTCAATATCGTAGGACAAGCGACGATACTCCAGACGCTGCGAAATGGTGTCATGAATTGCATAGCACGCGCGCGGATCACCGTCACGGGGCTGACCTACCGAATCGAATTGCCGATTGGCTTCCGCCGTTGACAGACAGTAGTTCCAGGATTCGGGGGCATCGGGTGTGGCATGCACGAGCAGCGATTCGCCGACTCTATCAATCAGTCTAAAGGACGAGAGGATTTCCTGAGACTGGGGCGTAAGCACGGATACGGAGAAGCTGATGCCACTTTGGGCATAGACGTTGAAGTCTGCGGGATCAAGAAGTCCCAGAGCGCTGTAGTCGTGATTTCCCATAAGCTTCACGTCGCAGGTCGCATTGATGATCTGTAGGACTTCATTGGGATTGGCGCCATAACCGACGGCATCGCCAAGGAAAAAAATTCCATCAATCGCACCGTGTTTTTTGATATCATCCATGACGGCTGTCAAGGCCTCCAGATTGCCGTGAACATCCGATATCAGGGCATAGATCATGTTTATCCTTCAATAAAGCGAAAGATCGATTTCCCAACTTCGATAATGTCCCCATTTTTGAGTGTGACGCTGTTGATCGGCTCGCCGTTTACTTTGGTCTTGTCTTTACGACCAAGGTTAAACACGGTGAAGGCTTCGCCTTCTTTGATGATCTTAGCCTGTAGTTTCGACACGAAAAACCCGCGTACCGGAACAGTGACGTAGTTGGCCTTGCCAAACGTCGTTGTTTCCTGATTGAGAGAGTACTTCGACTTGTTCCTGTCGTTGAGCGCCAGCAAGATCGTCCCGCCGACTTCGCCCGCCATTTCTTTGTCCTGGCGGTCTTGTTCGACCAGATCCTTGTGCTTTCTGGTGGAAAGTACCATGGTGCCGTCCATGTCCGACATCTTCCGGTTTGGCTGAGCATCCGCATAAAAGACGAGATCGTACTTACCGATGGTGATGACGTCATTGTCATGGAGCGGCTGTTCAGTAACTTTGCGTTGATTGACGAAGGTGCCATTCAGACTGTCATTGTCAATCAGAACGGCTCCTTGGTCGGAGAACTCGATCTGCGCGTGTTTG
>JAPLUP010000219.1 GCA_026397575.1 Candidatus Zixiibacteriota bacterium | reverse complement strand
AACCATGCCACCGTGTCGCGCGTCTGGAAACGACTGAACGCTCCCAACAGCTCGCGACTGCCGCGAGGATATCCTCTCGCCAACATTTCCGGTTCAAAACAATGATGCGTGACGTTGCACCGCCCACCTCCTGAAATTCTGGCTTTGTACAGCGGCTGCCGCGTCCCCTCGAAGATTGTCACTTCAACACCATCGTGCTGCTCGGCGCAGGCAATCGCTCCAAAATATCCCGCCGCTCCGCCGCCGATTACGGCAACACGAAGGGAAACTTGTGATCGTCTCTGTCGTGAGTTCATCGAAACTAATCTAATCAAATCGGGGACAAAGCGCCCGCGCGTTGTTGTGGAGGAAGCACCGAGGGGTGTTGACCTGACTTATGACAGATCTGATTGCGGAGAGGATATTCCCGAGGCAGCTACAGTGACGCCTTGACCTTCGGCTTTTTCTGCCCGGCATCGCCGCCTGTCTTCTTGTCAGTCGCACGCCCGCGTTGTTCTGCGCCGCTCTCCAGCGCCAGCTTGCCGTTGCGATTCTCGACGTTGGTAGGGTACTTGTCGGAAAAGCAAGCGACACAGAAATCTTCCTTGGGCAGCGAGTTCATCGACAGCATCGCGTCTATCGACAGGTAACCGATCGAATCGACACCGAGATGCTTTCCGATTTCTTCCACCGACATATGCGAGGCGATCAATTCCTCTTTGGTAGGCATATCGATACCGTAGAAACAGGGGGATATGATCGGCGGGGAAGATATCCGCAAATGAATTTCTTTGGCGCCGGCATCGCGCAACATCTGGATCAGCTTCTTCATCGTTGTGCCGCGCACGATCGAATCGTCCACGACGACCACACGCTTATCTTTGAGCACGCCTTTGACCGGATTGAATTTAACCTTTACGTCCAGATCGCGGATATCCTGTTTCGGATCGATAAATGTTCTGCCAACATAGTGGTTGCGGATGAAGCCAAACTCAAACGGTATCTTCGACTGTTCCGAAAAACCGAGCGTCGCGGTGTTGGATGAATCAGGAACAGAGATGACGATGTCCGCTTCCGCCGGATGCTGCAATGCCAGATAGCGGCCGAGACGCCGCCTGATCTTATCGACATTCTCACCGAAGATTTTGGAATCCGGTCGTGCGAAATAGATAAACTCGAAAATGCAGAAAGCGTGCTTGGTCTCCCTGAAAGGGAAAAACGATTTGAGTCCCGTTTCCGTGATTTCTATGATTTCACCAGGCAACACATCGCGCACGTATTCCGCGCCGATGATATCAAATGAGCAAGTCTCGGAGGCAATCACCCAGCTTGATCCCAACCGACCCAAGGCCAGCGGCCGAAACCCATGCGGATCGCGCGCCGCCACCAGCGTGTCCTTGTCCAGAAAAAGCATGCTGTAGGCGCCCTGCACCCGCTTCAGCGCGTCGGCGATCATCTCTGCCAACGTTGTCCTCTTACTCTTGGCGATCAGGTGCAGCGGAATTTCCGTATCTGATGTAGTTTGAAAGATGGAGCCCGACTGTTCCAGATGTCTCTTGAGCGATTCTGCATTCGTGAGATTGCCGTTGTGCGCCGCTGCCAGCTTCTCGCCCTTAAAGGTGATCACCAGCGGCTGGACGTTGCGCAGCGTCGATGATCCGGCTGTTGAATAGCGATTGTGGCCGATTGCCCGATCACCCTTTAGCTCGGTGAGCCTTTCCTGACGATTAAACACCTCTGCAACTTCACCCTGCCCGCGAACTTCGTGCAGTTCTTTACCGTCAAAGGTGACGATTCCCGCGCCTTCCTGCCCGCGATGCTGCAACGCATAGAGACCAAAGTAGGTCATCTGTGCCGCATTTTTTGCCCCGAAGATTCCGAAAACACCGCATTCACAACGAATATCGTCTGACATTTCCGCTCCAAGAAAAACAGCCAATTTAGGCTCTTCCGGCCGCAAGTCAAGGTTTTAACTCCTTGCCCTACACAAACAATACGTAAGCGGTAAATGGCCTGTGCTGCACTAAAGGTGAAGCTAT
>JAPLUP010000719.1 GCA_026397575.1 Candidatus Zixiibacteriota bacterium | reverse complement strand
GGCACAGTATCGTGAGGCTTCCCGAAAGCGGTGGCGATACATCTGTGTTCAGGCATCTGTCTCTCCACTGGGGGTAAATTTATATCCGGCGCCTCGCAGTGTGTGTATAAAACGCGGATTGGTTTGATCGGGTTCAAAAATCTTGCGCAACCGCAGGATGAAATTGTCGATCGTGCGACTTGACGGAAATACATGGTAACCCCAGACAGCGTCCAGAATCATGTCGCGCGAGACGACTTCGTTGGCGTGTTCGACGAGGAATTTCATGGTCATACATTCCTTTTGAGACAACTCGACGTCACCGCCGGGACCATGAGCAAGATAGGTCTTGAAATCGATCCAGTTGTCGCCCCATTGGTAGCGCGATTGTTCGCGCTCGATCGTTCCATACCAGACCTGACGGCGGAAGATCGCGGCGACACGCAGAAGTAGTTCCTGCAAATCGAACGGCTTGGTCATGTAGTCATCCCCGCCGGTGAGGAAGCCCTCGATGCGATCGGATTGGCGATCACGCGCGGTGAGAAAGAGAATCGGCAAACGACCGCCGCTCTGGCGAATCTCCCGGCAGACGGTGAGACCGTCTTTACCGGGGATCATGATGTCGAGTATTATCAAGTCGAAGAAACCGTTGTGATAATGGCCGAGCGCCGAGTTGCCGTCACCGGCGATGGCGACCTCGTAACCCTCGGCTTCGAGATTCATCGCCAGACCGTCGGCGATATGCTCTTCATCCTCCACGACCAGTATCCGTTTGCTCATGCCTGCTTCTCCAACGACAATGTGATGACGAAGGTGCTGCCTTGATCGGGACCGTCGGAATGGACTTCCACGCTCCCGCCGTGTTCTGCCACAATCTCCTTAACGAGAAACAGCCCCAGTCCGGTTCCCTTGACTGAGCGGGTACTTTCCATGCCGGTGCGATAGAAGCGGTCGAATATTTTGCGGCGTTCGTGCGGCTCGATGCCGACGCCCCGGTCGGCGAAAGCAAGCACGCAGTGATTGCCTGCGCGTTTGGCGGTAATCGACAACTCGCGTCTCGTTTCCGGCGAGTACTTGATGGCGTTGTCAACCAACGCCGAGACGACGCGGCGCATGGCCTGATAATCGGAGCAAACGCAGAGGTCAGGTTCGATATCGGTAGTTAGTTTTAGGTGGCAACGTTCGATGAGTGGCTGCAATTCTTCGAGATATTCCGCAAGATCAGCCGAAAGATTCGCGGGCGAGAGTTTGAGATGATGGCTCTGGCGTGTTAAGCGACCGGCTTCAAGAACGTTATCGACCAGCCGCTCCAGACGCCGGCAGTCATCGAGCATTCGCGGCACCAGCGACAGGCATTTCTCCTTGCCGATCTTCTGTGAGGCCATGGTTTCGAGATAGAGCTTGATTGACGCCACCGGTATCTTAAACTCGTGCGTAACGGCGTGAATGAAGTTCTCCTGTTGCAGCTTGAGTTCTTCCGATTGATGCAAAGTCCGGTAAATCATAAAGGCGCCGAACAAAGTCAGCAGCACGAAGAACGAACCCTCGGCCACAAACATCGCAACTCGATGGAAGGCCTTGTTTTTGACCTGTGCCAACACTTCGGGCTTGAGCGTGAACATGCTTGCGGTAAACCAGGGTGAAACGTAGGCTCCCCGTCTGCCGGTTGAGCATTGCGGCAGCGAGAGTGGCGGAATTTTGTGCGACCTTTGTGTAAAGCTGTTCCTGCTCACGGGAAATGGTGATCTGAAAAAGAATCCACCAACTGATCTGCGCGACGGCAACGACAACGATGGCCACGAACAACGCCAGCGCGAGTCCTTTGGGCGCTCTAAGCCTTGCGGTTATTCTGTTCATTGCTCCCTTATCGCCTATCAGAGCTTTAGTCGCGATACGATATTGCTCGCGATTAGATCGGCGGCGCCATCCAGATCGCTCTGAGTGTGCGCGGTACTGATAAACATTACTTCATAGCCGGACGGCGGCAGATAGAGACCGGCGTTTAGCAGATCGCGGTGCATGGCATTGTATAAGCCGATGCCGCGCCCGTCGATGTCGATAGCTCGGCGCGGCAGCTTTTTTTGCAGAGCAATCCAGACAATCGAACCCACACGAACGACTGAGACGGGTGCCTTGCCGAGAGCATTCCTGAGCGCGCGCTCGAATGATAAGCCGAAAGTTTCAAGTCTGACAAAAACATCGTCGCGCTCAAGAATCTTGAGCGTGGCAATGCCTGCGGCCATGGCGACCGGATTGCCGGATAGCGTACCGGCCTGATACACAGCGCCAAGGGGAGCGAGTTGCTCCATGATTTCACGCCGTCCGCCAAAAGCGCCGACCGGCATGCCACCACCGATAACCTTACCGAAAGTCATCAGGTCGGGTGTGATGCCGTAATGCTCGGCAGCGCCCCCCCAGCCCACGCGGAAACCGGAGATCACTTCATCGAAGATCAATAACGCGCCATGCTTGGCAGTGATGTCGCGCAGAAAGCGCAAAAACTCGGGGCGCTGCAACAGCAGGCCGTTGTTAGCCGGCATCGGTTCAATGATGACAGCGGCGATATCTTTGCGGTATTGCTCAAAGTACGATGTAACCTGCTCTTCGTCGTCCAACTCGGCGACCAGAGTGTGTTTGACGAAGTCTTCAGGGACTCCTGCGGATGACGGTGTGCCGAACGTGACCAAGCCGGAGCCGGCTTTCACAAGCAGATAATCGGAGTGACCATGATAACAGCCGTTGAATTTGATGATTTTGTCACGGTTGGTGAAGCCGCGCGCCAAGCGCACGGCGGACATGACAGCTTCGGTGCCGGATGATACAAAGCGCACCATCTCGAGCGGTTTGACCTTGGAGATGATCTTCTCGGCAAGTTCGACTTCGATCTCAGTGGCGGTTCCAAAGGTCATGCCTTTGGAGACTGCGTGCTGAACGGCGTCGACGATTTCGGGAAACGCGTGTCCGAGGATCAGCGGTCCCCAGGAACCGCAAAAATCGAGGTAGCGATTTCCGTCCAGATCGAACATAAACGCTCCCTCACCGCGATCCATGAAGATCG
>JAPLUP010000256.1 GCA_026397575.1 Candidatus Zixiibacteriota bacterium | reverse complement strand
TTACTTTCGGATTGTATTTCATCGTGCAACTACCGAGCGGGTAGATCGCCTTGTCGATGTGATGATTCATCACCGACAGGCGGATGTAATGCCGGACGATTTCATTCTCGGATACTTCCGGCAACGCGGCGTCTTGCGCGCGCAAATTGGCGCTGCCGAGCATCTTCTCCATCGCCAATTCAGGCACGTCACATTTCGGCAGCGAGTACCCCTTCTGTCCCTCACGCGACAGTTCGAAAATCAGCGGACTATCGGCATTATTCATCGTCGTCTATTTCTTCTCCATCTTGGCTAATTGCTCGTTAATCCAATCTTTCTCTTCAGTGTCAGGGTGGTTTTTCAGAAACCTTCTGAACTCCGCCTTTGCTTGCTTGAAATCGTTCGCCTTTTGAAATGACAGGGCAATCATCAACTCCGCTTCAATACCAGTTGAATCCTGCGGATAAGCCTTGATCATATCGCGCCAGCTTGCAACGGCAGCGGTGTAATTCTTCTTCTTGTACTGCATGTGTCCCAGATTAAACGCCGCCGGCGCCGCCAGTTTCTTGCCGTTGTTAACATCCCAGCATCATAACTTCCTGGAAATACGCCGCTGCCTTATCATAATCACCGCGCCAGCGATACTTCTGGCCGATCTCGTATGTTATTTCGACGTCCTTCGGCTTTCTGGCAAGCCTGTTCAGGAGATCATCCAGCGTTCCGATTCCTGACATCGCATTGACAATGGCCGTCACGAATTCGACCGGCGGCAGATAGCCGACAATCCGATCAATCTCCATTCCGTTCGGTTTCAGCATCAGCACGGTTGGAAAACTTCGCACACCAAAGCGTGCCGCTGTCATTGTGTCAACCTCGGCATTGATCTTTCCAATCTCAAAGTTGTTCAGAAACTTCTGAACGTAGGAATCAGGCAGCGTAGTGTCCGCCATCCTCTTACACCACACTCACCAATCTGTGAACCAGTCGAGAATGACTACCTTCTGCGACTGTTGCGCCTGTGCCATCAGCGAATCGAAGTTGTCTGCAAATTGCAGATCGCCGATTCGGGTATTGGCTTGAACCGACGGCAACGCGAACCACAGCGACATCAACGCTATGGTAACGATCAAGTATCTCATCTACGATTTATCCTCCAGATCAATATCTTCGTCTCCTGTAAGTGCAATTCCTTCCAGTTCTGCCAGCAATTCTTTCGCCTGCTCGTAGTTCTCCGCGGCGACATAGACTCTGGCGATACCCCCCACGGTTGAAGCCGCCGACAGCCCTACCGTGAGAATCTCGGAGGCGGCAGCTCCGCCATACTGCGTCATTTTCCGCGTTGCATAGGGAATTCCTTCTTGATCCAATAGATCAAGAAGAAACCGCAGCTTGAGAAAATCCTGGCTTTCGAACAGTAGCAACGCATCGCTATCATCATCGGAAGAGCGAACGGCGGGGTTTTTTGTCGGCACCGGGCCGTCAACCAAGGGCAAGTCGCAATCCGGGCAGACCGAGACGCGGTGTTCATACTCGTAGTAGCATTTTGGACAATGATGCATGGCCAAACTCACGTCTGCGCCGGATCTGAAGACGAACTCCCGGAGTCGCTGTCAATGTCCTGATCATCCGGAGGCTCACTTCCGCGGATAGAATCCAGCACTTTCTGAGCAGCCGCGAGATCACTGGGATTAACATATATTTCCGGACCGCCAGGGGATGAGTATGCGCCGAAAGCCACATCACCTCCTGCCGATCCGCCAAGGGAATCGGTAATGCCGAGACCTCTGGCGACATACGGTATACCGGCATCTTCAAGCGCTGCAGCAAGGAACTTCGCTTGCATCACGCTCTCCCCCTGCAGCAGCAGGACCGCGTCGACTTCGTCATCCGGGTTATCTGTCCTTTCCGGAGGCGGACCGGGCAGCAGCCTGACCTGGCAATCGGAGCAGACTTCACTCCCCTCGATGTATTCCATCAAACACTCGGGGCAATATGGCATAGAACCTCAATTCTGGCTGGTCAGGGTCGCGCTTGACAGGCGTGGCCTATTACAAATCGTCTTCAAGATCACCCAATACTGATTCGGCAATCTCTTTGGCAGTATCGTAATCCTCTTCGTTCACGAAGAATTCACCGTCCACAAAGGCGGTGCGGTAGAGCGTTTTCTTGGCA
>JAPLUP010000718.1 GCA_026397575.1 Candidatus Zixiibacteriota bacterium | reverse complement strand
CTGACGACCAGCCTCCGAAGTAAGTTTCAATGAAATGGGTGTCGATATCGCCACTTGCAAACGCCGGATGATGAACAATGGCCCTCAGGAACGGAATGTTGGTTGTCACCCCAAGAGCGATGTAGTTCGACAGCGCCCATTCCATTTTTCTGGTTGCATCCTTCCGGTCCTCGCCGTACACGATGAGCTTGGCCAGCATGGGGTCGTAAAATGAGGATATGCACGAGCCCTGGCTTATGCCTGTGTCATGCCGGATGTTTATCCCGGTCGGCAGTTCAACTGTTTTCAGGGTGCCGGTGCTGGGCATGAATCCCTTTCCCGGATCTTCGGCATAAATGCGACACTCCGTGGCATGGCCGCGCGGACGTACATCATCCTGCGTAAACGACAGTCTTTCGCCGGACGCAATGCGAATTTGCTCTTTCACCAAATCAATGCCGGTAGTCATCTCGGTGACTGGATGCTCCACTTGGATGCGTGTATTGACTTCAAGGAAGTAGTAATGCCCCTCAAAGAATAGGAATTCCACCGTTCCCGCCGAAGTATAGTGCGCCGCCTTGGCCGCTGCGACTGCCGCCTGTCCCATTTGCTGCCGCAGTTCCGGCGTCAATGCTGTCGATGGCGTTTCCTCTATAATCTTCTGGTGTCTCCGCTGGATGGAACACTCTCGCTCATATAAATGCACAGTGTTCCCAAAGCTATCCGCGATGATTTGGAACTCGATGTGTCGCGGTCGTTCAAGGTATTTTTCGAGATACACCGTCGGATCACTAAATGCAGACAAAGCCTCGCGGCGTGCCGCTTCGACCGCCTCCAGAAGCTGCTCTTCAGCGGGCACAATGCGCATCCCCTTGCCGCCACCACCGGACGCAGCTTTGACAAGTACGGGATATCCGATCGCGCGCGCGAGTTCGACGAAATCCTCAATGTCACCCGATTTGACTTCTCCCCCCGGCACAATCGGAACTTGCGCTTCAAGCATCATCTTACGCGCGCCCAGCTTGTTACCGAGCGAACGGATCGCTTCTGCACTCGGTCCGATGAAGATCAGACCGGCATCTACCACCGCCTGTGCGAAGTCGGCATTTTCTGCCAGAAAGCCGTAGCCGGGATGCACAGCATCACAGCCGGTTTGTTTGGCAGCCTCGATCAGCTTGTCGATACGTAGATAACTCTCGGTCGCAGGTGGTGGCCCGATCAATATCGCTTCGTCAGCGCGCAAGACATGCAAGGCAGCAGCGTCAGCTTCGGAGTAGACGGCGACGGTCGGGATACCCATCTCCCGTGCAGCGCGCATGATTCTCAGTGCAATTTCACCACGGTTGGCTATGAGGATTTTTGTCAACATATCTGTAGCGTTCTCTCTAAATCGAGACGTCGGGTTTCTCGCCCATGTCTTCTGTCAAACAGGTTCGCAATGATCGACCTCGTCCGTTCCATATAGGCACTACATTCTATTGACATTGGGCTCGGAACCCTATCTACAAAATCACTCGCCATATTGGCCCTCAAACACCAACTCCTTCCTTGCTCCCCAGTCTCTTTCGTACAGCCCACTCTGGTAGTAGTCGCTTAGCGATGAATGCGTATAGTCGAAGGGGTCGTTGAGCAATCCGTGTTTCACAGGATTGTAATGAATATAGTCTATATGGTGATTCAGATCGCTCTGATTGCGAATAACGTCATCCCAGAAACGATTCTGCCAGACACGTCCTGGGCGATACTTGTCACGGAACCGCCGGGAATATCGAACTTTGAAGGCATGGACGATCTGCGAAATCGACTGAGCGCCGGTCTCAAGAATCGCATGAAAATGGTCAACCATCACGACCCACGCGATTGGCTCGATCTGTCCCCATGCACGATGAAACAGAGGTGCATCGAGAAGGAGTAGTCGTTCGCGCTGATACGTAACCACAGTTATAAAATAGAGTCGCTCCCGCAAGTCGTAGCGACGAAGAGTTTTCATCGCAAATTCTCGCGTGTATTCACAATTGTAGGTCGGGTTCCGAACGGTGGACTGCAGTTCCAATATACCCGATGTTTGTACCATACATGTATCGACGGTACCGGCAAATAGAGCACGTAGTGAGAAACCCGACATTGTCCGTCGCGAGCAACGATACCGCTAATCATCCGGTTGGAGTACATTCAGAATCTGGCTCCCTCGGTTCTCTTGATGCCCAGGCGATATCTCTTGTGATGACTGAGAATCTCTATGAAAAGAACGGCACCATCCTTCAATTCAGGGTGCTCCTTGTACCAGGGTATCAAGTTCCTTTGAATGCGTTTGCCAGCCGTCGGGTGTCCCTTCTGAGGTTTCCCAGTATCGGACGTTACGTGACATTCGAGAGAACCAATATCCGTTTCGAGAACAAACGGTATCTCATAGCCTGGAAACTGACGTCGGTGCTCTTCGGGAAGGGGGATTAGGCCATATCTGGCATTGCTGTCTATGGTCCGCAATGTGATTTCCATGACGCCAGTGGTCTGGGCAGCACCTTGGCTCAGAATAGAATCCGGGGTATTAGCTACCGTGCTTCGAGGAATCATCGGTTCTGCGCGTCGTGCGCCCAACCTATTCTCTCTCTGAATCGTTTCAAGATCCCTCTCATTTTCCCGATCGACATTGATGACTTCGAGCGAAATCGTCTCTATCCGCCTCTTAAGCTCCTCAATCTGTTGTGACAAAGCATTTCGTTGCTGCAACAGAACATTCCTTCTATTGACTCCAGCAGCTGTCGCGCTTTCGATTTGGCTATAGGCTTCTAGTATCTCGCGTTCTCTTTGTTCTATGAACTCCCTTGCACTGCCACCGACGAGGGCGTCGCGCGACAGCAGATTCCACATTATCTCAGTTTCATCTTCACAGGTCAGAGCCTTCCGTTCAATAGCGTAAAGCAGTGACTCTCTGAAGCTGAAGCCTCGGAAGGAAGGATTATACACTCTTATTTCGTCACCGTTCACTATCAAGGCAAGCAATGCTCCTTCTTGATACGCGTAAAGACCAATCTGGTCTAGATGGTTGTCAAGTGGATCGTCATAATTCTTTGTGTCAATGAGGACCTTGGAAGTGCGCGGTAGACCTTTGATAAAAATGTCGATACGCTTGCCGCTGCTCCCATACTCGAAGTCAAGCTGATCCCTATTGTGTCCCAGACAGTCAAGCAGGGGCACAACTATCTTCTGCTTCACATTTTCTTCGCTTTTCCCTATTTCCTCACGTGTGAGACCTGCAATTCACTTTATCTCGCGAATATGTTCTTCGCTGCAATTCATTGTATATTCTATCCCCTTCCTTCACCAGTCCACTAGGTCGGGTTCCGAACGGTAGTCTGCTACTTGCATCCCGGGGGAAAACCGATGTCGGGTTTCTCGCCTTCTGATTCTCTCAGCCATTCTGTTCAATGCCAGCAATCTTCTTCTTTCAAGTGCGCTACGATCCGCTCATTCGGTCTCGGAACCCGACCTACGGCCGTACCCTACTCCGTCCAATTCGGCTTCCGTTTATTCAAGAAGGCGTCCATCCCTTCCTGGCCTTCAGGCGACTGCCGCAATTCGGCAATCACCCGCGCTGTGTATTCTTTGAAATCATCGACCGCCAAAGCCGGTACAGTCTGTAGCAACTCCTTGCAAACCCGTATCGCTTCCGGACCGGATGACAGCAAGGACTCAACCAAGCCATTCATTGTTGCATCCAGCATTTCATCCGGCACAGCTCTATTCACCAGTCCCGCTTCTAACGCACGGTCGGAAGTCAGTCGTTCGCCGGTGAGAAAGAATTCGCGTGCCTTCCCTTCGCCAACGCGCCTGATGACGTAAGGCGAAATGCATGCAGGCACGACACCGATTTTGACTTCGCTGAACGAGAAGACTGCACTCTGCGCCGCAACCGCGATATCGGTCACTGCCACAAATCCTGTGCCGCCTCCGATAGCTGCGCCGTTGATACGACCAATCACCGGTTTGGGAAATGAGTAGATATCCCAGAACAGATCGGCCAATCGTCGTGCTTCGTCCAGGTTGTCTTCGAAAGCGGAATCCTTGACGCGCCGCATCCAGTTGAGATCAGCTCCCGCGCAAAACGATTTGCCGTCGCCGGAGAGAATGACAACGCGCACATCGGGATCAGTCTTGAGTCGCTTGAAGGCGAAAGTCATCTCGTCAATAACTTGATCGTTGAAAGCGTTGTGGACTTCCGGTCGGCAAAACGTCACCCTGCCGATCTTACCGGCGGTCTCAACCCGCACTGTTCGCGAACCGTTCATAGTTACATCCTGAAGATGCCGAAATTGGCATCTGGTATTTCGCGGTTAAGAGAAATGGAGATTGCCAGACCCAACAAATCGCGCGTCTTGAGCGGATCAATAATCCCGTCATCCCAGAGACGCGCCGTTGAATAGTATGGCGATGATTCATGTTCATATTTGTCGACCGTCGGCTTCTTGAACTCCGCTTCCATCTCCGGTGTCAACGCAACGCCCTTCTTCGTAAGTTGTGCTTTCTTAACGCTCCAGAGTACATCCGCCGCCTGCTCACCCCCCATAACGCAAATCTTGCCGGCAGGCCACATCCAAAGGAAATTCGGATCGTACCCGCGTCCGCACATGGCGTAGTTGCCCGCGCCGTACGAACCGCCGACAATGACTGTGAACTTCGGTACCTGCGCGTTAGCGACGGCATGCACTAGTTTCGCGCCATCGCGTGCGATTCCGCCATGCTCGTATTTTTTGCCTACGATAAATCCTGTGATATTTTGCAGAAAAATCAATGGTATCTTACGCAGCGCGCAGAGTTCTATAAAGTGCGCACCTTTCAAAGACGATTCGCTGAATAGCACGCCGTTATTGCCGATAATGCCGACCATGTAACCATGAATCCGCGCAAAACCGCAGACCAACGTGGCGCCGTAGAGCGTCTTGAATTCCTGGAAACGACTGCCGTCGACAACGCGAGCAATCAATTCGCGAATATCATACGGTGTTCGCAACTCGGTTGGGACGACGCCATAAAGCTCTTGGGGATCGTAGTACGGTTCTTCCGTAGCCGCCCGATCGAGTGGGTACTTGTCCGTGCGATTCAGCGCCTCGATAATGTTCCGGCAGGTCGCCAGCGCATGTTCGTCGTTAAGTGCATAGTGATCAGCCGTACCCGATATGCGACAATGCACGTCGGCGCCGCCGAGATCTTCATCGCTGACTTCCTCGCCGGTTGCGGCTTTTACCAGCGGTGGTCCGCCGATGAAGATCGTTCCCTGCTTGCGAACGATAATTGCTTCGTCTGACATCGCCGGAACATAAGCGCCACCGGCGGTACAACTGCCGAGTACAACCGCAATCTGCGGAATACGCAATCCCGATAGCGTTGCCTGATTATAGAAAATCTTCCCGAAGTGATCGCGATCCGGGAATGTCCCTGATTGTTCGGGCAAGAAGATTCCTCCTGAGTCAACCAAATAGACGCACGGCAGGTTATTCTTGCGGGCAATCTCCTGTGCGCGAACATGCTTCTTGATCGTCATCGGGAAATAGGTGCCGCCTTTAACCGTTGCGTCATTGGCAACAACGAGCACTTCCCTGCCATGCACAACGCCAATGCCCGTTACCATACCGGCAGCCGGAGCAGCGTTGTCGTACATGTCGCAGGCAGCCAACGGCGACAATTCGATGAACGGAGTATTGTCATCGAATAATCGGTCGAGTCGCTCGCGGACGGTCAGTTTGCCGCGTGACTTGTGCCGCGCTACCGCTTCTGGCGGTCCCCCCTGACGCGTCTTTTCCATGCGGCTGCGGAGCTCTTCCACAATCCGCTTATTCTCATCATAGTTCGCCTGATACTCGGGCGATTTTGTGTCAACCTTGGTTTCGATCCGATACATGATTGTTAGATCACCGGAACGAATTTGTAGCCGTAGCCAATAACACCCGCATGGCCGTCGGTTTGCACGCGGCGGAACTCGATCTGCAAGTTCATGCCGGTCTTGATGTCGGCGGCGGCGATGTCAACAACCTGCGCCGTTATCTTGACACCCTCAGGGAATTCGCAGATGCCGAGCGCGAATGGCGACTCGTCTTTGAATTGACTGGCGGGTGTATGTATGACCGTATAACTAATCAGCTTGCCGATCGCCGAGACGTTAATCGTGTCGAATTCTCTATGGCCGCATTCACGACAAATCAGACGATGCGGAAAAAACACTGCGCCGCATTTCTTACACTTGGCCGCTTCAAGACGATAGCGATGCGGCATCTCACGCGCGACTCTCGCTGGAAACATTATGCCACCTCCATGATATGCACAACCGAACTGCCACCGGAACCACCCATGTTCTGCGTCATGCCAATCTTAGCGTTTTTGACCTGACGCTTACCGGCTTCGCCGCGAAGCTGATGCACGATCTCTATTGCTTGCGCCACACCGGTCGCACCGACTGGATGACCCTTGGATTTCAGACCACCCGAAGTGTTGATCGGGAACTTGCCTTCGACACGGGTTTCACCATTGGCACAGGCGAGCGCGCCCTTGCCGGCCGGGAACATGCCGAGCGCCTCGCTGACTATGATCTCAGCGATCGTGAAGCAGTCATGCACTTCCGTGACGCTGATATCGTTGATCGTCTTTCCCGCCATCTTGAACGCCTTCTCTGCCGAAAGTTTGACGGCATCAAGACTGGTCAGATCGCGGCGAT
>JAPLUP010000260.1 GCA_026397575.1 Candidatus Zixiibacteriota bacterium | reverse complement strand
CATGTTCATCCAACCTGAGAACGGCGATCAGTGCGCCATCGTCGCAGACAACCGGCTCATTTGGCAAAAAGAATCTCCCCTCAACTTCTGACGTGCCCTGCAAAAACACGATCTCGCGATTGTGCTTGAAAAAGTTTGCCTGTTTGGGTTCGACAGTCAGCTTGATGCCGAGTATCAGCGATGGTTGAAGCTGTTGCGAAGCATAGAGCAGATCGCCGCGACTAACTGCGCCCCGTTCCAGCGATTGCAAACCAACAGCCAGCCGCACACCGGGTAGCGCCTTGTCCAGATGTGAGTAGAAGCTTTCCAGATTCTTGATCTTGGTCTTCTGCGTTGAAGGATGATGCCAGACTTCCTGGCCAACCGTGAAGGTTCCTTCGCGGAGTGTGCCGGTGACGACCGTGCCCGTGCCGGCGATGGTGAAAACACGGTCGATATAGAGCCGCGCCGAATCTCCCGGAGCTTCCCGTTGCACCGACTTCAATGTTCGCTCGACTGTCGCCTTGACGACGTCCAGATTGCGGTAGTCTTGGGCTGAGAATTCGACGATCTCGCATCCATCCAAAAATGTCCCTGTGGTCTTGGTGCGAAGATCGCTCTTGACCATCTCTTTCCAGTCGGGGTCGACCATATCAACCTTGGTCAACAAGATCATGCCCCGGTCGACTCCCAGATAGCGCAAGATCGCCAGGTGCTCTTCCGACTGCGGCATCCAACCGTCATCGGCGGCAACCACGAACATCACCATATCCAGCGCGCCGACTCCCGAAATCATGTTCTTGATAAAGCGTTCGTGCCCCGGCACATCGACAACACCAACTTCCTCACCGGTGGAAAGTCGGAACGATGCGAAACCGAGTTCAATTGTCATCTCGCGCTCTTTTTCCTCGGGAAGACGGTCGGGGTCTATGCCCGTCAGTGCTTTGACCAGTGACGACTTGCCGTGGTCGATATGACCCGCAGTCGCTATCGTGTACATGCAGCCGCCTCCGTCAGAATGCGGATGACTAAATCATCCTGCGCTTCATCAACGGTGCGCAAGTCTATGAAAAATCGTTCCTGATCGATATAACCGATCAACGGCGGCGTGGCCTGCAGCAGTTGGCTGGCAAACGCCGTGATCTTGTTTTTGGGGACAACGGCGATAGCTACCGACGCCAGCGTCCCCCCCGGCAAAGAGCCGCCTCCGGGAGTGGCGAAAGTGTCGCATATCCCGACTTCGAGACCGCTGCCGGCAAGTGAGTCCTTTATCCTCTCGGCACGCCGGCGAAGTTCGGAAACTGGTAGCGTTATGTAACGCCAAAGCGGGAGTAATCCGGTTTCTTCCTTCTTGAGATAGGCGAAAGTCGTTTCCTCCAACATCGCGATTGACAGCTTGTCGAGACGCAGCACTCGGTAAATCGGGTTCTTGTGTAATTTATCCAGAAGCGACGCGCTGCCGAGAACGATTCCCGCCTGCACGCTGCCAAGAAATTTGTCACCGGAGAAACACACGACTGAAGCTCCCGAACGTTTGGCGGCGGTGATATTCGGTTCCGGTTCCATGCCATAGTTCTCAGTTTGATGGTAAACCCCCGAGCCAAGACCGTATACCGATATCAGCCCGCGACCAGCGGCCAGCGTGGCGATATCGGCTGCGGAGACTTCTTCGACAAAGCCCTGCAAACGGAAATTTGATTGGTGGACTTTCAGCAGCAGAGCCGTCTTCTTGGTGATGGCCTCTTCATAGTCTTTCTTAGTCGTTCGGTTGGTAGTGCCGACCTCAACCAACTTGGCACCGGCGCGGCGAATGATATCCGGTATTCGAAACCCGCCACCGATCTGTACCAATTCGCCGCGTGAGACGATTACTTCCTTGCGATTGGCGAATGTGTTCAGGATTAGGAACAATGCCGCGGCGTTGTTGTTAACTGCCAACGCTGCTTCGGCCTCGGTTAGTTGCGCCAACAAGTATGACAGAAAAGTACCGCGCTCTCCTCTCTTGCCTGTTGTCAGATCAAACTCCAGAGTGCAGTAGCCGCTGACCCGTTTGGCAACCTGCTCCAGAAACTCGGCCCCCAAGGGCGCACGGCCAAGATTGGTATGAATCAGCACGCCGGTGCCATTGATCACCGGAGTGATGCGCTGACGTGACAGCAGATGCAGCCGCTCGACAATAATCTCCCCGATGCGCTCTATGGAAGGAATTTCTCCGGAGGTTTGCGACGTGTCACGGACAACTTGCAGTATCTCGCGAATAACTCTAGTCACCAAGGGCCGAGATAATTCCGCTATTTGTTGATCAAAGCTCCCCGAGCTGAGCAATTGCTCCACGGACGGAATTGATCTGAGTGGTTGTGAAGACGTCATATTTCGCTAATTTTGGCGGAAGGGGTAGGAGTCGAACCCACCGCGGATGTCAACCACCCGCCAACGGATTTGAAGTCCGCGAGAGCCACCGGGCCCCATCCTCTTCCGTCCTCCTAACTCATTGTGCCACAATACATATATTTCTGGTCATCTATTACACCGCTTTCTTGGTGTCCAAAAAGTGTCCATCAGAAAACTTCAGTGACTCAATTGCTCTACGCTTGTGATCCGGATTGAGGTGAGCATACCGTAGCGTCATGTTGATCGATTTGTGTCCCAACAGCTCCTTCACCGTCAACAGATCAACACCTGCCATCACGAGATGACTGGCGAAGGTGTGTCGCAAATCATGAAACTTGAAATCCTCAATTCCAGCTTTCTTCAGCGCAGACGTGAAGCCCTTGCGGATAGCTTCAATGCGGTTGCGGTTTCCGAAATCAAAAACATACGTCGAAGTCTTGGGCAAGCTAGCGAAACGCCACGAAACCTCATCGGCCATTGGCAGCTCTCTTTTCTCACCGTTCTTGCTTCCTCTAACGAATATGAGTTTCTGCTTCAAGTCGACGTCATTCCATTTCAGCGCAAGAATTTCCCCCTTTCT
>JAPLUP010000215.1 GCA_026397575.1 Candidatus Zixiibacteriota bacterium | reverse complement strand
CCTTGTGCAACACGACGAGTTCCGCAACCTTCTTCAATCGTTGTCAATACGGCCATTGACGGAGTGAGATTAAGGAACGAACGATCGTATTCGTCGGCCTCGGCAACCAATAGATCGCCTTTACCCAGCTTGACCGTAGTGCCCAACGAGATCACACGTCCGCCGACCATTACCGTCGGATCCATGCCCGCTTCGACAAGCAGATGGCCGAGAATGGAAGTCGTGGTGGTTTTGCCGTGGGTGCCGGCGACACCGATACCGAATTTCAGACGCATCAGTTCACCGAGCATCTCGGCGCGGCGGATGACCGGTATTTTGCGGCGTTTGGCTTCGTTGACTTCCGGGTTGTCAGCATGAACCGCCGAAGAAATCACTACGCAATCGGCCTCATCGATGTTCTCGGCGACATGCCCCTGCATAACTTTGATGCCGATCTCTGTCAGATGATCGGTAACTTCGGTCATCGACAGGTCGCTGCCGGTGATGACATAACCCTGATTATGTAGTACTTCCGCAATGCCGCACATGCCGATACCACCGATGCCGACAAAGTGAAGCTTTTTAACTTTTCCGAATTTCATCTCCACCCCATATATTCAAATATTCTTTGCACGATTGCTACCGCAGCATCGCGACGCCCGAGCGACTGACTCGACATCGACATAGATGTGAGCTTGTCCTCGTCCTTGAGGAGTTGCGATATCAGACCAGTCAAATTCAGATCCGAAAGCTGCGAATCCTTGATGATCATTGCAGCCCCCGCTTGCTCCAACGCTTGCGCATTCTTGGTTTGGTGGTCATCGGTGGCGTACGGAAACGGCACCAGAACCGCCGGTTTGCCGGTGGCGGTGATCTCCGCCAGAGTTAGCGCCCCTGCGCGTGACAACACCAGATCGGCAGCGGCATACGCAGCAGGCATGTCATCGATAAACGGCAGCGCGACACCTTGGACACCGGAAGCATTGAAGTTGTCGATTTCGCTTTGATGGTTGCCGACCTGCCAGATCAACTGCAAATTCGAGATGGCTTTAAGTTCGATCAACGACTGACGAATCTTGCCGTTGATTGACGCAGCGCCCTGACTACCGCCGAGAATCAGCAGCGTTTTCCTCCCCGAGTCGAGTTTGAAACGGGTGATTGCCTCTTCGCGATCGACCGTTCCCATTTTGGGATTGACGGGATTGCCGGAGAGGATGCACTTATCGTGGAACTTGATATTGCGAAGTGATTCGTGATAGGCGATGAAAATCAAATCGGCGAAGCGTGCCAGCTTCTGCGTGGCGATGCCCGCGTAGGAGTTTTGCTCCTGAATAAAGGCCGGACGATTGGTGATCTTGGCGGCGAGCACGGCCGGAAACGAGAGATAACCGCCGGTGCCGACGACCAGTTTAGGATCGTACGAGATGACTTTGGCGATCGCTTCGACGATGCCGAAGAACAACACCGGGAAAAACATCGCGTTGCCGACCAATGTGCCACGCCTGAGTCCGCGAACATGAATGCGGGTTGTGTCGTAACCGCGCGAAGAGATCAGCTTCATCTCGATGTCGCGACCGGTTACGAAGAAGCGAATCTCGCAGTCACCGGGCAGACGACGTTTGAACTCTTCGGCAAGGGCAAAGGCCGGAAAGAGATGACCTCCGGTGCCGCCACCGGCAAACATGATCTTCTTCATTCGGCCCTCGACTTGAATAGCTGGGGAGTCGTAACCGAATACTTGCTGATGTTGAGCAACATGCCAATCCCGATTGAGGTAAGCACCATCGAAGAACCACCGTAGCTCAGAAACGGCAACGGCAGACCGGTTGCCGGAATCATTGCCGTAGCCACGAGCAGATTGGTGGCGGTTTGCACGAACATCAACATCGTGATTCCCAGAGCGAGATAGAACCCGAGCAGATCGGGGGAATAGATCGCGATGCGTATGCCGCGCCAAACCAGCAGCGCAATTAGCACTAGCACGAAAAGTGCAAGCAGGAAGCCGCCTTCTTCGGCAAGTGTGGCGAAAATGAAATCGGTGTGCGGAGCGGGCAAATAGAATAGTTTGGCGCTCCCATGACCAAGTCCGCGGCCGAGAAAACCGCCGGAACCGATAGCCAGAATCGACTGCTTGATCTGATAGCTGGCCAGCAACGGATCGGACACCGACGCAAGG
>JAPLUP010000642.1 GCA_026397575.1 Candidatus Zixiibacteriota bacterium | reverse complement strand
AATCACTGCATTCGGCCCGTAAATGGCGATACCGCGTGCGCTGGCATCGACGGTGTTGTTAATGAATTCGCAGTTTGGACCGGTTGTCACGATGGGATTGGCGAGATTGTTCTTGAACAGACAGCGGTATACTCTCACGGTTGCGTCGTCGTATCCCACGATGACATTATCAGCCAAAAAGAATTGACAGTTACGAATAGTGACATCGCCGGTCGAGACACCGATCGTGGAAGCGTTGATGAAGCGGAATCCGTCGATCACCACTCCCGTCGACTGCTGGATGATCATTCGTCCGATGCCAGTCAGGATTGTCTGTTCGGCCCCATTTTCAGAAAGCAGGGCGATGTTCTTGTCTTGCACCGTGAGTGCTTCAGAATAGATGCCTGCCGCTACGAGTACTGTGTCCCCGTCAATGGCGGCATTGATTCCTGCCTGAATCGTTGGTTGGTCGGCTGGAACATGGATTGTGGCGGCATAGACACTTGAGCAAAGCACGAGTACGGTGCCTACCAGAAGGGCGTGATATCTTTTCATGATTGAACCTCCGTCATTTTGACAAACTACCCGAATGACCAGCTAGGAGTTGGCTGCCTGTCTGGGCATCTGCGCATATTATGACTGGACGATAATATCGTGAAAAAATTCGCAAAGTCAATCGATAATTGGAGGAATTCTGTGCGGCGTACATGTCCAAATGACTCTAAAAAGAAGACAATCAATGTGGTTGTTTGTCGGGCGGGGATTGAGACCGTTAGGAAGGGCTCCTGGCGGCGCAGAGAAAAGACCGCCGTAAGTGAAAGGACTCCACCTTGTCCAAAGGCTTTGGGTCGCTTTTTTCCCTTGACCTACTGTAGCAGGTTTAGGTATCGTCCCCCGTGGTTGTTGGGCGGAGGCGCAGAAATCGAAACATCATGACAATGGAAGATAGAACATGTTACCGCGAATTAAGAAACTACAGACAATCCTGAAGGCGCACAACCTCGACTGTCTCCTGCTACACGAACTTGAGCAATCGAAGTCCGCTCAAATAAGATACTTGTGCGGCTATTCGGGTGACAATGGATTGCTGTTGGTCCTCCCGAATGACGCGATTCTCGTTACCGATTTTAGGTACAAGGCGCAGATTGCCAAGGAAGTCAAAGGCGTAAAGAAGGTTATTGCTCAGCAGAGTCTGTTCACCGAGTTGGGCAAGTTCAGGCAATTGACCGTCAAGAATCTGCGGATTGGCTATCTGGACGAGTATCTTCCAGCTAAAATGCTCGGTCTCATCAAGAAGCAACTCCCGGATGCCCTTTTGGTGCCAACCACTGGATTGGTCGAATCTATAGCGATTATCAAGGACGCCGAAGAAATTACAAACATCGAGAGAGCGGTAGAAATCGCGGATGTCGCCTTTGATCGCATTCTCCAGATCATCCGCCCGGGAATATCCGAACTTGATGTGGCGGCAGAACTCGAATATCAGATGAAAATGCTGGGCTCGCTGGATCCATCGTTCGAGACGATTATCGCTTCCGGCTATCGCTCGGCACTGCCACACGGAAGAGCGTCGGCCAAGAAAATCAAGAAGGGCGAGTTCGTAACTCTTGATTTTGGAGCCACTTACGACGGATACCATTCGGATATGACACGCACAGTCGTCGTTGGCAAGGCAGATGCACGACAGAAGAAGATCTATAACCTCGTGCTCAAGGCGCAGGTTGCCGGGTGCAGGAAGGCGCGCGCTGGACTAAGAGGCCCTGATGTTGACAAGCACGTTCGCGACATCATCAGTAAAGCAGGGTATGGCAAGCAGTTCGGGCATGGTCTGGGACACGGAATAGGTCTGTTGATCCATGAGGGACCACGGTTGTCGCCCCTGTCGAGTGACTTGCTGCAACCGAATATGGTTGTGACAATTGAACCGGGCATTTACTTTGAGGGCTGGGGTGGTGTGCGCATCGAGGACGATGTCGTGATCACGAAAACCGGCTGCCGTATAATGAACAAGGCGGAAAAGCGGCTGATCGAGTTGTAAGTTTTTGAGGAAATAATTCGATAATTGGAGTAGGGTCAAGTAGGGTCAAAATGACCCGTGAAGTAAGCCAATGAGAGAAAAAACTATCCGGAAACTGGTGAAACTGGTCGAGGAGGCTGATATCGAATCTCTCACCGTACGCAACTGGTGGACGAAGGTTCAGATTATCAAGAAAGGCGGCGGGGGAAGCAACGGCAGTTCGCACGAATCGACGATTACGATTCCGCGCGCGGCTCTGAAGCCAAGTTTGCCGCCGATGGAAGTGGCGCCTACCCTTCAGGTAGCGCTGCAACCTCAGCCTCAACCGGTCAGTGCGTCTTCCACACCGGCAGCCGTTACTGGCAAGGAGATCAAGTCGCCGATGGTGGGTACGTTTTACACCTCCCCCGAGCCTGGAGCACCGCCCTTTGTCGATGTCGGTGCGCGGGTCAAGAAAGGGCAGACCGTCTGTATTATCGAAGCGATGAAGTTGATGAACGAAATCGAATCGGAATACGACGGGGTGATGAAATCACGTTTGGTGGAAAACGCGCAACCGGTCGAGTTTGGTCAGACGCTGTTTGTCGTCGAGCCAGCCTAGCCAAAGAAGTTTCCGGGCAACTCAAGGGAGACTTGCAGCATGAACCTGCGTGAAATGCTGGTGTAGATGCAACGCCAGGTTGCCTCTGACCTTCATCTGCGGGTGGGAATTAAGCCTACTCTAAGAGTTCACGGCAAACTGAGTGCCCTGAACACCGATCCG
>JAPLUP010000360.1 GCA_026397575.1 Candidatus Zixiibacteriota bacterium | reverse complement strand
AGACGGCAAACTCGAAGACGTTTGGGGACTAATCGAACATCGCCATTGACACGAGTGTCACATCATCGATGGACAAAGAAAGAGAAGCTATGAGCGATCAGATTGATAAAGAACTTCTCGAAGACGCCGCCAAACTCTGGTTGGCGCATGATGGGTTGTGGTTTCTCGAAGTGGAAAAGGCCTTTGGCATGGAGAAGGCCATTGAGCTTGACAAAAACACCTGGGCGAAATTCACAGTTATCGAAGCCAAGCGTATCATGCAACGTCACAATCTGCCAGCCAACAGCGGTTTGGAGACGCTGAAAGTCGCGCTTGGTTATCGCCTGTATGCCCACATCAACACACAGGAGATCGTCGAGGAAACCGCGACCAGTCTGGTCTTTCGCATGAGCGACTGCCGGGTGCAGTCGGCCCGGGCACGCGACGGTCTCGAGCCGTTCCCTTGCAAGGAAGTCGGCATCATCGAGTATGCTTTGTTCGCAAAGACCATTGACCCACGCATCAAAACCGAATGTCTTTCGTGCCCTCCGGACAAGAAACATCCGAACTACTGGTGCGCCTGGAAGTTCTCCGTCTGAACGTTATGCAAGTTCGAAACGCCACTAGCTCCGAAATTGAAGATGTCTTTTTCTGAATCGTTGCGATTGGCGCAGTTGTCGGTCGCGGTAAGGGAATCAACGCTTAAGCGGCTGCTGCAAGTGCCGGATGGCTTCGAGGGCTGGCGTCCGACAGAAGCTTCGCTCTCCTTCGCAGACATAGCTCAACATCTAATCGACGCGGACAACTGGCTCTTTCAGAAACTTCAGATACCCGAGCTGCCATCTCTGCAAGGACAAGCAGGTCTGGTGGATATTCACAGTCGTGCAGACTATGATGGTTTGGTTGAAAAGCTTCGTGAAATCGGTGAACGCCGCAAAATACTTGTCGAGTGTCTGACCGACGCCGACCTTTCACGTCGGGTCTTCGACAGCCGCTTTAGCGGCGAAGTTGAAGTATGGTGGATAATCGTCAGAGGGAATCTCGATCACGAAACTCATCACCGAGGACAGATAGCGGCCTGCTTGCGAATTGTCGGAAGTCTCCGCTAAGTGGGATAGCGGCACTGATCGTTACCGGCGAACTCGAAAACCGGGTGAAGACTAATCTGTAGGTGCGAATTTATTCGCACTCTTACGGTTACGTGGTAAACGGTGCGCCTGTCATCTCACTGTGAACAATTCCGAAATAAAGTTCTTGACAAAGTAAGACGACTCTTACATTATTGAGGTATGATTCGCCTGACGGCCAAAGATGAAGACTACTTGGAAACGATCTATCGCATTTCCAAGACCAGTGATACCGTCGGTGTGACCGAGGTCGCCAAGGCGCGCAAGGTTACTGTGCCGACCGCCCGGACGGCGGTAGCTCGGTTGGCCAAGGATGGGCTCGTGCGACAGCAGCACTATGGAAAGATCATTCTGAATCCGTCGGGCAAGAAGCTGGGCGAAGAGATATTTGCCGTACATCGGATCTTGCGACAGTTTCTGACTGATGCGCTCCTGATCGAGCCCCAACTCGCGGAACAGGAAGCTTGCCGAATGGAACACGGATTATCGAAAACCACGCTCCGCAGACTAAGATTGTTTCTGGAAGCGATCACCAATTGTGGCGGTGGTGATCCGAAATGCTTGAGTAGTTACCGTAAGGAACTGTTGGCAAAGTAGTTTTTTTGGAATTGATGTAAGACTGGTCATACTGTGTATCATTCTTCTTACAATGCAAAATGACTGAACGAACAATGACATTGGCAGACCTGGGTCGGGGTGAAACGGCGAAGATTATTGACATCCGTGCCGAAGGAATCACGCGGCAGCGCTTGCTGAATTTTGGCTTCCGCCGCGGCGAGGTTGTGAAAGTTGTCCGCCTGGCGCCACTCGCCGACCCGATCGAATTGACGATTGGCGGTGGTCATATCAGTCTGCGGCGCTCGGAAGCATCACTGATCAGTGTGGAGAAGCAGACGTGAAGGAAGTAGCTGCGAAGAAAAGGCGCTTCACCGTTGCGCTGGCCGGAAATCCCAACTGCGGCAAGACCTCCGTGTTTAATGCCCTCACCGGCGCCAAAGCGCACGTCGGCAATTATCCCGGCGTAACCGTAGAGAAACGCAGCGCCCGAGTCTTGGCCGACGATCTCGATATAGAGTATGTCGATTTGCCGGGTGTCTATAGTCTCTCGGCAATCACTCTCGACGAATCGGCTGCACGCAATTTCATCCTGCATGAAGAACCAGACCTCGTCATCAACATCATTGACGCCGGTAATCTCGAACGCAATCTGCTCCTGACCACCCAGCTAATGGAGATGGGAGTACGAATACTCTTAGTCTTGAACATGTGGGACGAGGCCGAAAAGCAGGGGTTGCTGGTGAACGAGGAGGAATTGTCACGACGACTACGCTCGCCGATCGTCAAGACAGTTGGACATCGCGGCATTGGTATGAAGCAACTACGAGCGACCGTCAGCAAGATGTTGTTGACGTCACAAGAGTCTCACTACTCGTCCCCCATCAGTTACGGAGCGGTGATTGATAGAGAGATCGAGACCGTCGCGAAAAGCGTGGCCGCGACTTCCTGCAACACGCTGCCGCCGCGTTGGTATGCCGTCAATCTTCTCGAAAACTCGGTTGTGCTTGAGGAGTTCGCCGACCTGGCGCTGGTGAAGAAGGCGGGTATTATGTTGCAAGTGGCCAAATCAAGACAACGTATTGAGCAAGCGCTTGACCAGAGGCCAGAAATGGCTATCGGTGACGGGCGCCACGAATATATCCGTCGCACAATCAACGCGGCAATCAAGCAGGGGTCGGGCGACCGAATGGCGTTCTCGAATCGAATCGATAACATCCTGACGCATCGTATCTTCGGGTATCCGATCTTTCTCTTCTTCATGTGGCTGATTTTCCAAACGACTTTCGTCCTGGGGAAATATCCCGCCAACTGGATTGACAGGGGCATCACCGCATTTTCCGGTTTGGTTGCCGCCATACTGCCGGCCGGTTTTCTAACAGACCTGTTGACTCAAGGAGTAATCGGTGGTGTCGGATCGGTGTTGGTGTTTATGCCGAATATCATGATTCTGTTTCTCGGCATCGCCGTGTTGGAGGATTCCGGCTACATGGCGCGCGCGGCATTTATCATGGATCGCTTGATGCGAGGGCTGGGATTGCATGGAAAAGCGTTTATTCCCATGCTGATGGGGTTTGGTTGCAACGTACCGGCCATCATGGCGACACCAACGCGACCGTATCCTGACCATTTTACTCATTCCCTTCATGTCCTGTTCGGCACGACTGTCGGTCTATGTGTTGTTCGCCAGCGCCTTCTTCGCCGGAAGCGCAGGCAATGTGATCTTTGCGCTCTACCTGCTCGGCGTCTTGGTCGCGGTAGTAGTCGGCTGGCTATTGCGCAAAACCTTGTTTACGGATCACGATATTCCTTTTATCATCGAATTTCCACCCTATCGCCGCCCTACGTTCCGCGTCGGACTGTCGCATATGTGGGAACGAGGCAAGGTCTATTTGCACAAGATGGGGGGCGTAATTCTGATCGCCTCGGTTGTGCTCTGGTTTATGGGTGCCTTCCCGAGAGTGGATCAGTACTCGCAAGACTATGATAGTCAAGTCACATCGCTTCGTCAATCGACGGATCCATCAGCAGCAGACAGAATGGCTCACCTGCGGGCGGAGAAAGCATCCGAGGACGTTGCCTATTCGCTTGTTGGTCGAATCGGTCATGCAGTTGCGCCGGTTCTCCAACCGCTGGGATTCAATTGGCAGATGGGCGTGTCGTTGGTGACCGGCTTCGTTGCCAAGGAAGTAGTGGTCTCGTCGATGGGAGTGCTGTACCAGATCGGCGATGAAGTGGACGAAACCTCGACGAGCTTGGTCAAAGCGCTGCGCAATCCGGCTGGCGGTGTCACGCCTTTGATTGCTTTCGCCTTTCTGACTTTCGTGCTGCTCTATACGCCGTGCGTCTCAGTGCTGATCGCCGTGCGAAGGGAAATCGGCGCTCGCTGGATGGCGTTCGGCGTGACCGCGCAGTTGGTTTTGGCGTGGGGGGTAACGTTTGCTATTTATCGATGGGGGCTCATTTTTGGTCTGGGTTAACGCACGCCAATGGGTTTGCAATCGACCTGTTCACAAGAGATTCGGTTACCGAAATTCGCCGAAACTGTTAGATTTCTGGACTGTTGAAAAAGCCCAGACCGTGTCATTGCGAGGAGTCCGGCAGCTGCCTGACTCCTCGCAATGACAATTGCGAGGGTTTTTCAGTCCCATTTTCTTGGCCAGAAAAAGCCTTAGGGTCGACATTTCC
>JAPLUP010000468.1 GCA_026397575.1 Candidatus Zixiibacteriota bacterium | reverse complement strand
AATTCCCTTGCCTGCGGTTGGAAACCTCGCGCGAGGTCTCGCGTCTTTTACTACAAAGAATAGCCGGTCGAGACTACTTCCTTTCTTGCTGCGACGGATCTTTTTCGGGGGTCGATCTATCCTGTCGAATCCGCTGGTTATCTTCTTCCATCTCTGCCTGCCGTTTTGCGTGCACTGCCTCGGTTTCTTCAGGGGTTGACCCGAGCATCTTCGCCATCCTCAGATCCTCATAGCCTTTCCTCTTGGCAACAATGCGGTAGGAGAAAGAGATGTTCGCGGTTCCGCCCTGAAGCTCCCTGACTTCGAAGGAACTGGCTCCCTTGTTTGTTACATAAAGTCCTCTGCAATCACCTTCCGGTGTCAGATAAACTCTATACTCAATCTGGATATTCACTGCTTGGGCAAAAAGAGGATCAATCTGAACAGTTGTTACACCGTCCTGCAGTTTTCCGCCCCCAAAATCCTCAAACCAGTTCTCCGGGGATTCCATGGCGTATAGTAATCTGTATTCACCATTATCCACTTTCACCGCAGCGCTCTTGGTACCAGTAGTTAGGGTATTGCCCGCGAAATACCCGGCGTATCCCGCTGCAGCAGGTGTCACGGAATAGATACCATATTTCGTTCCGGTGCCGGAAGAGGAAGTTTCGAAAAACCCTCCGTATACAGAGCCAGTCAAGAAATTTTTCCCGTAGCCGTAGGAACCGTACGTGGACGCGTCGGAATTGCCATACCCGCTTCCTTTAATCCCGTAGTGATCGCCGGTACCAGTAAGGCTGGTCGAAAACTCTCCACCAAGCACTGTGCCAGTCGATGTATTGGAACCCACGCCCGAAACACCGTAGGTAGTGCTGGAGGAGGCACCTGCGCCGGAGGATTTGATCCCATAGTGAATGCCTGTGCCGGAATCGGCAGTCTCGAACGAACCGCCATAGGCAGCGCCGCTGGAAGTATTTACTGCATATCCGTCGATCCCACATGCAAAAGCCAATGCCGCGGTGTGAGCCTCAGCACTAATTCCATAGTGGATGCCTTCGCCCTCTGAAGACGTCGAGAAGAATCCCCCGTAGGCCTGACCGAAACTGTTTGATGCTGTGCCATAAATTCCGTACGCCGCGCCGGGAGATGCACTCATGGCTGACGCTCGCAGACCGTAATGGTGTCCTGTTCCAGTGGCTGGTGTGGCAAAATAGCCGCCATACGCCTCACCTCCTGACGTATTCGAGCCATAACCGGCAACACCATATGCGCCCATACTGACAGTGCTGTAGGCCTCACCTCTGACTCCAAAATGGAAACCACTGCCCGAATCGGCTGTGGTGAATAGCCCTCCATTCGCGGTTCCAGTTCCCTTGTTGGAGGCGTATCCCTTTATTCCAAAGATATCCGCCCCACCGCTCCCGACCGTACTTCCGGTCAGAGCTGTACCCGAGGTGGCAATCACGCTATCCGGACCGATTGCATTTACGAATATCGAATCGCAATCAGAGCAATCTGATCCACCACCGCTCTTGGCATAGTAGGCGGTATCTGCCAGCAGGGACCTATAGGCATAAGGTGCACTCACCATTCTCAGCGCCCGGCTTGCGGCAACACCATCTTTGGAAATGGAGAGCCATCGCACTGAACCCAAGAAGACACTCGGCGGAATGGGTGTGATTGAGCCGAGCAGGACATCAAAGAGGCCATCCTTGACGATGACGCTTGAATGAGATTCTGTCCAGAGCGGCCTGTCACAAAGCGAGTCTGGGCAGATCGAAAAGACCAGGTCAACAGTATCGTTGACTGGACCTCCCCCGGCACTGCTCAGTTGTCCTTGATAGCTGATCGATTGAGGAACCGCGCCGAGTGTAGGAAATGACCACAAGGCCACTGCCGCCCACACGACAATCCAGAACACGTTGGTGCACTTCATAAACTACTCCTTGGAGACTTGCTTCAACGTAAGAATGAATCCTGCCTTTCCGCTATCCGAGAGCGACATCAGTGCTCATACTTGGGAATTGGTCGGGCTTAGGCTATGCTTACTGTCAATTTAGTGTTATCGACCGGATTGTCAACTGGCAGGTAGGGGAGCGGGGTTGTAGCTTCACAGCGGTACGACAACTCCTGTGTGAGTTGTTTGCCGTCAGCTAAATCTGACCTTCCCATAATATCACGAAGGGATGCTGGCGTCGCTAACTGTCTAGCCTGTTACTCTGCGACAGGAAGCTCCCGAATCAGTGCCAAAGTCTAGACAAAACCGGGAGCCTCTCGACTCCCGGTCATCGGCTTGCTAAGCGTCCTTGCTTACTTGCACGCCGCACATGGCTGTAGTCCATGGGAGAAGATGTAGCCAATCAGATAGACAGCGTCCGCAATGTTGATGTCCCCGCTACAGTCAGCGTCTCCGGCCGCGAGCGGACTTGGCGCTGCGCCGTGAACGAAAATGTATTCCACGAGAAAAACAGCATCGGCGATAGTGATCATCCCGTCGCTGTCGGCATCGCCGCAATCGAATTCGATCCCGGAACTAGTCGTAAAGGCGGCGTAAGTACCCAATTCAGTGATAGAAGCCGTTACGTCATTGCGCACGGTGTCGACAATGCCGCCCACCAACTGCCAGCTGTTTCCGCCTTCATCCCAGCGGTATATCTGCAACAGTGATTCATCCCCAATCAGGCTGTTACCGGCTTTGAGATCGTCATCGGTGTACAGGATGGTCAGGTTGTTCGTTCCGGTGAGAGTCACACTCGGGGAGACACTTGTGCTGTAAGCATCTCCGGCCTGAACCGCGTCTGTTTCCAGACCAGTCAGGATCGGTGGATAGGACGAGGCTGCGATCAGGGCCTTGGCAACGGTACTGTTGTCAGAAGACAGGCTTAGTATCGCCGCCGCATTCGGTCCCAGCAGCTTACTTAGTTGAGCGGAATTATCGATAGTGTACACTACATACGAGAACGGCACAAAGAATGATTGACCCGCGCCGTCGACCGATTCCAGTTTGGCCTGTCCCTCAGAGGCAATCGATCCCGCCGGATAGGCGTCATACCCGCTGTCTAATTCAGCCACTGACATTGACATCGGCTGGCCGGCTTGGCTGAGAAATCCCAAGCTCGGTAGTTGGCTGAAAGGTTGAGCGTATTCCAGACGCCACTGTTGAGGATCTTGACTGATATCCGTCAGCAGAACCATCGGATAATCTCCCTCGATCGGCTGCAGCGTCATATTGACACTGTCTCCCACTACTGTGCTCAGATCAAGAGAAGCCGTCAGCCACCGCCGGCTGATGCCCGCGAAGGCCGTCCCCTTAGCGGGATTGAGAACGGTATAGTTATGCCCATACGTCTGCAAGTGATCGGGTCCCGACGCCCCCAGCACCCAGATCAGGCCATCGTTGCGAGTTTTTCCCTGGTCAAGATAACGGAATCCCCCTGCCGAGAGAGGCTTCTCCAGCGTAACTTCACAGCCTCCTGCCGGTACGCTGTCCACATGCAAATTGAGCGACCGATTGGCGGGGTCAGGCGGCATTATTGTACTGGCAAAATAAACAAGTCCACCAACATCATAGTCCGGAAGAATGAGGTTATCATTGGGGCCGCGGATGTAATCCAACCCCGTCGGAGTCAGATGCTCGGTCGTATCACCCTGATCCGGCTTGCGAATCGGTACATAGAGGCCGCTAAACGTGCTCTCGGCCCAACTCTCAAAGTAATCCCAGCAGGACATTGAGCCGTTCAGCACCCATTGCTCCGTGTTCGTTTTCAGGCAGGACGGATTCTGATACCGGTACTGGCTCGACATCTCCGATGACCGCACTCCGCCTTTCGGCAGGTCATACGGGAAGTCCATAAACCCGTAATTGCCTGTCGGCAGGGGCTCACAACGTGCGGTGGCAGGCAGGGGATGTCCCCCACCGTCCACAAAAAGATATTCATCGAAGAAACCCAGGGCAAAATGCCCGAACTCATGCGCCTTGGCATGCCAATCATTGGACAGCGAAACTCCGAGCGGATGTTGCTCATAGCTCTCAAAGCGGCTACTGGCCGAATCACCAAACCACTTACGCGGCATCGTGATCGGATACCGCCCCGCCAGATTAATGCCGCCCGTTGCGGCATTCGGATTGTGGCAGTTGCTGGCTCGGATGCGGATATCCGCCATGTCCCACAGCTCACCATCATCAACAATAGCCACGGTGTCCAGCCGGACCTGACCATCGCTGACATCGTACAGGTAATTCGATATCGCCGGAAAATCTGCTTGCAGACCCTGGAGATATTCTTCTGCCGCATCCCACTCTACCGACACCAGCAGGTTGTAGCGTAATTCCGTGTGATTCAGGACTGCTTCAAGCCTGCCATTCTTCAGAGTACCGAAGGACATGCTGCCGTCTTTATCGAATTGCGCGTTGTCCAGATGGACCGAATACATCGTGCCCAGAACCCCCCCATGCCTTACCGCCGGGACGCTCTGCACGTGCTTGGCGATCTTGAGACTGTCCCCGTTCACCAGCCGTTTTGTGCCGGTGCTCAGATTCACCTCGAATGTGTCAGCGACAAGCTCAGTCAATTCCAGTTGACCCACACTGTCGGTGGTAAAGAAGCCCAGCGTATCCTCGGTGAAAAATGGCGCATCATTAGCCACCGTGATAAGACTAAACTCGACATTGGGAATGGTGTCATTGTTCGCATCGCGAACAGTAATCGCTCTGATGGGGATGAGCAGATAGGCTAAACTGTCCGATCCCATACAGAGAATCTCCCCTTTGTTGTTGATATCACAGCCGTTCCAAAAATGAAGACCCAGGTTCGGATCGATCAAAGCATCAAGCCGGCGAACTTCACCATTCTCCCAAATGACGGCGCCAAGATTCCACGCGTAACCAACAACAGCATCATGATCGTTAAGACCACCGCGGCTGCCTCCGCGCAGAAGCGATCCCAGAAAAACTTGAGTCCCATCCTTCCATAAACAGCATCCAACTCCCCCGACCTCACCCAACACATGATTAGAGTTGTTTATGGCATACGCTTGGACAGAGGAACCCGGATCGCTCAAAAAAGTAACAGTTCCATTGTAATATAGGAACGCTCTTCCAGGTTCCTGGCTGAGGTCTCCCGACCAGGATGTGCCAGCGATGACGCCGCCGTCGTTTATGGCATGGAAGGAGTAGTTCTCCAGTCCGTCCAAGACAGCCATAGACCCGGTGTAGATAAATGGATACACTGACCAGGGATTGGTTGTAGTATCCCATGCGTCTCCTATTATCGTACTGACTGAGTTTATACCATACACCCACCCCAGAACAAAGTCCGGATCATTAAGATAGCTCAATATGCCGTTTTGCCACATACATGCAAATTCAAAAAACGAAAAACCCCCAACCACTCCAACAATAATTGAGCTGTTGTTGATGTCGTTTGCATACCGATTTTCTGAGTTAGGGCCAGGTAGATCTGTGATTAGTCCCCTGTTCCACATCCACGCGGTGTAGGTCCACGTTGTTGCCGCCACTACACTGCTGTCATTTAAACGACCCCAATACAACTGCGCCGGAATTGGTACCACCCGATATTCTGGGGGCTGAGCGAACAGGGCGGAAGGGAGGAGAAGAAGAATGGAGCCCGCCAGAATAAAGAAAGCGAAATGGTGCCGACACCTAGTGCCGGCCCGTCGAGGTGCTTGATATCGAAACCACAAAATGAGCTTTGGCGCTTCAGAGAGTACGCGCCACACGTGTGAGGCTTGCATAGAACAACTCTCCTTTCATCCGCCCGGACAGGCGGAGAGACATCACAAAATTTACTTATGAAATACTAAATAGTCGAAAACATACAGCACTAAGAATCAGTAGACCGTCCGTTTGAATCATTAGCTGTCTTTGCATGGTTTCGTCCTCCACATTATTCGTTATGCTTCTTATCTCTGTCACGATCTCTTCGCCGCTTGAGCCAGGCCACCAATTCGTCAAGGCTGCGAAAGCGGTGCTCCTCTCGCCGATCAAAATCTGCCGCTCTTCCGGCCCAATCATCACCCACTTGGACCATGTGAAGAAGAATTTTCACGGGATTCGAAGTCAGAGTGGATTTGGTGGACGGCGTCTTTTTCATGATTCTAAGCTAAGAATCCCACTGACAGGCCACTGACAAAACCGCCCTTTAATCACTCTAAAACGCCTGGGAGGCCGTTTTTTTCGGGTTATTTTCTTTGGAAAAGAAGTCTGCAGAAACCCAAGTACCGACTGAAAGCCAGATTGAGCTTTACATAACTCAATGGATTATCGACATTTATGATATGTGGCTGTTAGATAGCAAGCTTTCCAGCCCACAAGCAGCGCCGCACCACATCGTTCGACCTCGCCTCATCGACCGTTTTTTTGGCGGTAATCGGGCCAACCTCTTTCTGCTTGTGGCTCCAGCTGGTTTTGGCAAGACGACGCTGGCATTACAGGCGCTCTCACGGGTGCCGGTTTCTCAGCGCGCCTGGTATCATCTGGACCAGCATGACGCCGAGTCCAAACGCTTTCTCACTTATCTCATTGAAGCGCTGTTACGGGTGATGCCCTCGGTAAGGAACAGCGGTCTCAAGAACACAGCAACGTCAATGCCAGTGATGGAGTTGACAGAGGAGCTTTGTTATCTGATCGAACAGTCCAAAGGACCG
>JAPLUP010000536.1 GCA_026397575.1 Candidatus Zixiibacteriota bacterium | reverse complement strand
CCCCAAACTTTTGTGAGCTTTGAATTTGACGTCCAATTACACTATGAGATGATCAATGGAAATCGTTGGAAGGTAGTCCATTAGAATAGTCAGCATGTTTTTTCTTTTGAGAATTGCAAAGGGTGGGCTATATTTGTCCTGATTTTATTAACATGAACTGTTTTACCTTAGAGTTTTAAGACTGATGAAAGGAGAATTGTGGCAATGGGCAAAGATATCAAAGAACAAAGTACAGAAAAACTAAAGAGGAAAGTAAAGACCGGCAAAGTTATATTGATTGTCTGTTGGTCTGCTGTAATTATCTCTATTGTGATCACCTTATTTTATGGGAAGTCACCGTCTATTTCCGCCTCTTCGGCTGGATTTGCAGGTTTAGGTATTGTCACCATCGCAATGTTGATTGGTGGAAAGAAAATCAAGGAAGAAATAGCCCGAAGAAACGACTGATATAAGTTCACGTAGATTCTATCGACGATCCTCTATCATTTTACTCAAATTATTTAAGGAAAAATCCACGCGTCAACGTGGATTTATGTTGTCTATGGCGGCCCCAGTATTACTCTCCCCAAACTTCTGTGGCCTTCAGCTTCCCGACCAGATTGCGATATGTTATGGTCACGGGAAGTCGTTGGAAGACAATCTATTGAGTAGATAGATGCTAATAGGATAGATGCACCTTCAAGTAAGGAGGCAGAGGGATTCGACCCTAACTTGCGTGGCATGAAACTCCCATTGTATCCCCTCGTCAAGGATCTGCAGTCCTTCGCATGCCACTAGCGCGGCATCGCGATCTCCACAACTCGTGGAGCTTCGGCGTGCGCAGTCTGGTCCGGCCTAGAGGGCTTACTCGACAGGCAACTGTAATCGATGAGCAGCTTGCAGACTCCGTTCTCGACTCTCACGGATAGGACCTGCGCGCAGTAGCAGAAATTGCTCTCATCATATTGTGGAGAACTTTCGACTAACTCTGGACAATCGTAGAGTATTCGTCTCTCCGACCACGGTCCGACAATTCTAGGTGCGGTCCGGAAGTAAATTGAGCTTCCACCGAAATGGGGTCCATATACTGCCAACCAATGGTGTAATCCGGGCACATATATAACCCGGCTGATCAATTGGTCTTCGAACAAAACCTCCGCGTCGGCTGAATCCGATCCAGGCTTCCATGTCCCATCTTGTGAGAGGTATTCCATGTTCCCATCTGGAGACTCCAACCGATCTAGAGGAAGTCTCAAGAGGTAATTCTGCCCGTCGTTCTTGACCGTGAAGAAGTAGCCGAAGCTGCTGTCTTGAGCATAGCCTCCCTGGAACAGACTGACGTCGAGCGCACGTGACCACGGTATCAGGTCTATCTTCCACTTATCCGGAGGTGATGCGGCTGGGGCCGTCACCTTGGCCAATGTTGTTCCCAGAGCAGACCAGTTAAATATGTTGTCGGGGGATGACCCGAGCAGCGGGCCGATCTTGAACATGATGACGTACATGTTTCCGCGGTACATAAACCCAACAGCCGGCCAGAATTTGTATCGGCTTGTGTGGGGTTGAAAGAAATGGTCAGGATGATCCGTGTACATGTTTCGCCAGTAGTAGCGCATCGTCATATTGCCATCCGCTTCACATGTGCTGACACCAATGGTAGTGACCATGGACGCGCCCTGCAGATTCTTCTGATCTTTCTGTCCGACAAAGGAGTCTCCAAACAGCCAGACTGTCTTTGATGCACTTATGGGCACAGGCAGTCCCCCATCACCCCCAAGCCAGCCGTCCTGATATGGAAAGCTAGGAACACACCTTTGTCCTGAATGTATCAAACCCGTCCACGCGTTTGTTGACTTCATTTTCTGATCCGTACTCCCGCCGGAATCAATGTAACTGGCCGCGCGTCCCAGTCGCCGAGCCACTGTTTCCTCGCTCAAAAAACCACCTGCGTGCAAGTGCTCATTCAGGAACGCCCGAAGATCATCGATTGGCAGCGTAAGTATCACCTTGGACTCATTCAGCAGGTAGCTTCCCATCGATTTCTTGGCGATGATATTGTCATAGAACCAGCGATACTGCATGTCCGCCAACCACATCGTATCCCCGATCACAGCTATCCTAATCCAAGAATGTACCGGTACCGAGTATTCCTGATTGCTCTCGCTGCAGTTGGCTGTTGGTTTAGTGGGTAGCAAGTCAAGGAACAGCGAACCTCCAAGTTCTGTAAATACAGCCTCAAACCGTGACGTGATGCCGCCTGACCTAAGAACTGCATCGTAGAAATTGTCGCCAACTTTTTCAAACGAAACGGTATCAACACCGAAGGCATCGAACTCCCACGAGCCTTCGATCTCGGGAACCAAGACGGCATCGCGCTCAGAGAAAAGCGGGTAGAATGACACTATCTCCTTCCCACACGATCTCTGTGCGACAGAAGCAATCATAAGGGAAGTGACTACTAAGCAAAGCAGCGCCTTCATATCAATACTTTCTCTTTCGCTTACGTGCGCCTCTTCACGAGCCTGCAGGTAAGACATTCTTATCAGTGTTGCATTTGGCCCTGGTGTTTCTTGCCTCCCGAAAGCAGACTCGTTCTCACCACAGTGATTCAGACTTCGTCGAGCCGCACAGCCCCGGGATCGATCTGCTTGACTACGCTGTCATTGGCGAGCGGAATATGCGGTCCGGTTAGATCGTTTGGATCGTCATTTGGCATGCTCAACACTATCCCAGTTGTGGCAGACTGACCTCGCCGATTGTCTGACGCCGTTACAATTTACGAATTGTTGACAACCACACCAGTCTATGGCGGGGTTGACGAGACTTCCCGATCACAAATCGGGACGTCCTCCTGCGTGAAAGGCAACCAAGTTTCCTATAGCTCTATGGTTTTTCCACGATTTAAGCTGACGTTCCCTTGCCAGCGCTTCAACTTTGGATTCATAGACCTCTACATAAACCAATTTCCAAGGAATATATCCTTTGGTACTTCTTGACCAGCCTTCATTATGCCTTTGTAGTCTT
>JAPLUP010000400.1 GCA_026397575.1 Candidatus Zixiibacteriota bacterium | reverse complement strand
AGTGCCATGAGCACTATTGAAGCGCCGCCCGAATATTCGAATGATTTCTGCAAGACGGCGATGGCATCGTCGATTCTCGAAAGACCCATATACGCCATGCCAAGATTGAAATAGGGCTGCCAATACGTCGGATCCAATTTGACCGCTGCGTCCAATAAATCGATGGCCGTATCATAATCGCCGGCGTTCAGAGGGGGGAGTGCAGCCCAAGTGCAGATCAGGCTCGAAAGGGGATCGAGTTTCCTGGCGATCTCCGCATGCTGCGTGGCTTCGTCAAACCGCCTGAGCGCGATTAGAAGAGTCGAGAAATTCGTATGGGAGAGAGCAGCTGTTGTTCCCAATCCCAGGGCTTTCTCAAAATCCCCCTCCGCAGCCTCCCAGTTCCATTCGTACTCAAAGCGCCATACGGCCCGTACAATATAGACCTCGGCAATATTCGGGTCAAGGCGCAGAGCTTGCTCCATTGCCTCGGCGGATCGGGTGTAGGCTTCATTCGGAGATATGTCTGCCCAAAACGCCTGACTCTGGTACCAGATCGCTATCCAGATGTACGGCATGGCATATTCGGGGTCTATAGCGATCGCTTGTCGAAAGCAATCCAGACTTAGTTTCCAGCCTTCGGGTGTAAGTTGGTGCCAGTAATACCGACCTTTCAAGAACAGGCTGTAGGCTTCCAGATTTTCGGTCCGCTTTCGGATCAACGATTCATCCGGCTTTCGGGCCAGTTTCAACTCCATTTTTTTCACGATTGCCTGGGCGATTTCTTCCTGAACGGCAAAGATGTCCTCCAATTCCCTATCGAATCGCTCCGACCAAAGATGAGAACCATCGGCAACATTAATAAGCTGCGCGGTGATGCGCAGCCGTGTTCCGGCCTTACGCACGCTGCCTTCGAGCAGCGTGGTTACGTCGAGTTTCCGTCCAATATCGCGGATGTCCTCGTTTTTGCCTTTGAAGGCAAAGGCCGAAGTTCGAGCAATGACTCGGAGATCCTCGATTTGCGTCAGGGCGGTTATAATCTCCTCCGCCATACCGTCGCAGAAATACTCTTGTTCGGGATCGGCGCTGAGATTGGCAAAGGGTAAAACGGCGACGGATGGCGCAGGCGTTTGATCGATACCGACCGGCGGTTGCCCCGACCGCAACGCGGCCAGATCGTTGATGACATCGACAGCCGTCTGGTATCGGTGCTCGGGCTTCTTTCCCAGCAGCTTGTTGACAATCCGCTGGAGTTCATTGGAGACCCCTGTACGGCGGTGCGCGAGCGACTCTGGAATATCATCAACAATAGCCTTGAGAGTGGCGGCTTGGTTGTCTCGCCGAAACGGGTTGACACCAGAGATCATTTCGTACAGAACGATGCCCATAGAAAAGAGATCGGAGCGGACATCGGCGCTCCGTCCGCTGATTTGCTCGGGTGACATGTAGCCGATTGTCCCCAGGGTCGATCCAGTGTGAGTGAGACTATCGCTGTCGCGCACGGCGGCCAACCCAAAATCGAGGACGCGGGGAACCCCGTCGCGGTCAACAATGATGTTTGACGGCTTGATATCACGGTGGATAACTCCTGACTCGTGAGCTTTGCGAAGACCGTTGCAGATCCCCAAGGCTAATTCGACAATCTCGCCTTCATCCAGATGACCGGCAGCGACAATCTTGTCGAGCGAGCGCCCCTCAACCAGCTCCATAGCGAAAAACGGACGACCTTGGTGTTCTCCGACTTCGTGAACAGCTACAATGTTAGAGTGGCCGAGCTTAGCCGCGGCTTGCGCTTCGCGTTTGAACCGTGTCCGGCAGTCCGCATCTTGACAGAGATGCGGAGAAAGGAACTTGAGTGCGACCTTCCGATTGAGTTCCGTATCCTCGGCAAGATAGACTTCTCCCATTCCACCCGCGCCGATCTTCTCGACGATCCGGTAGTGGCCGATGGTCGTGCCTTTGGAGAGCACAGTCACAGCTTGGGTCTTGTCATCGTTAGGTGCTATTCTATTTCTCGTACTTTTTCAAGAGCGCCTGGAAGCGCGGATCGTCGCGGAGGGAAGCAAATTCAGGGGCAAGTCTTAAAATGTTGACGGACACATTGGATGGTATCGCCAGCAAGTGGGCGCACAGCTCAATAGCCTGATCCTGCTCACCAACCTTAGCGTAGACAGTTGCGAGCGCTCTTAAGGATATGGGTCCACTAAGAGCGTCGTTGGATACTGGATCAAGCTCGACTGCACGCCTTGCCATTTGTACGGCCTTGCCAATCTGATCCAGTCCGGCGTAGACGTTCGCCAATGAGCTCAGAAGCGGTGCGGCATCGGGTGTGGCCAGGAGCTTGCTTTCGAGCCGTACGCGAACCGAATCCAGGTAGGCCTCCGCTAATTGCCCTTGCCCCATTAGTCCAAAGATGAAACCTTTCATATAGTAGTAATCCGAGCTGTCGGGGTTTTCGGGGAAGAATACGTCTCCAGGAGCAGTCATCAGGCTCAAGGCATGATCATAGTTTCGGTCACAAAGATCATAATATACCTCAAGCCAGGTCAGTTCCGGCCAGCGGCCGTTACACGCGCGTCCGGCATCAAGAACACTCCGAGCTTCGCGTGTTTCACCGGTTTGACTGAGAAACGCCCACGACTTCACAAGATAAGCCCATCGATGATTCGGTTGCAGATCAACTACCTTGTCAAATTGGGCTATCGCATCCTGATAGCGGCGACAGTAATGATATGTGATGCCCAACTCGTACTTGTACCACGCATCAAGGGGGTCAAGTTTGGTGACAGTTTGAAGTCCGGCAATCGCCTCTTCCCATTTCCCTTGGCGACGTTGCACCCAGGCACTGCTGGCCATCGCGAGAGCGTTGTTGGGTTGCAGTTCAAGAACTCGGGAGAACTCGTCAAGGGCGCGGTCGAAGTCACGTAGTCCATGGTAGTAGTACCAGCCCAGCGCCTGGTGGGTCTCCGGTATGTTCGGAGCCAGACGCACGGCAAAGTCTATCATCTTCTTGGC
>JAPLUP010000068.1 GCA_026397575.1 Candidatus Zixiibacteriota bacterium | reverse complement strand
ATTCTGGTCATGAGCTTGCGCATGAACTCCTCGTCATCAACAACGAGGACTCTGACTTGCTGCAAATCACCCATTCAGATTCCTTTCTAGTAGCCTCCCATTCTGTGTTATCGGCAAAGCACGGTCTGCATTTACCGACCTGATACGTTTGCCGACTTTTTCCGAGGGGAACGACCAGATGATGACGCCGATGCCAGAAAAGCAACAATCTCGGTCGCCGTGAGTTCGCATGCAGCCGGACTCTCATCGAGCACCTGCTGTCCCATGTCGAAAACCACCGTTTCAGAACGGTTCAGGACGATCAGGCGGCTTCTTGACTTCTCCAGGACCGAACAACTTGCCTGAATTTCTGGGCGCCGCCCCCTCCCGGATAGGAAGATGACGGTCAACTCTTCCGAGAACGCAGCAGCCAGATTTTCAATCGTCTTGCGAAGGTATTCTTCCTCTTTGTTGACATGAATGGCTTCCAACGCCGTCATTTCCTCTATCCGAATGGGTCGGTACAGAGTGCCGGCAGCGCCGAAAAACACACAGCCGCGTTCGAGTTTCATGCGCGGCTGGATCATGAAAATCGGTAACGCTATGGTTCGGCGCAGCGCCGCGGCTGATGATTCCAGCAGCCCAACGTCGGAGCTGGGCAGCACCATTAGCGGGCAGGGAATGTCCTTGGGAATTTCGGACAGGAGTGTATGTAACGCAACAGGGCCCCCGACATCAGTGATGAGCAGGATGAGTTTCATAGGGATGCTCTTTTCCTCTCGGCTCAGACTTGCCGGTTAATCCTCTGAGTTTTCTTGATTGCCAGCACGGACTGAATGATATTCTCCGCCTCTTTTTTGATCTTTTCCAGACTCGAGTCGAGTTCAGTCTGGCCGACGAATTTCTCGTCATCCGTCAGCTTCTGCCCACGGGCATTCTTGAGTACAATGGTAGCCTCTTCCACGCTGGCTGCCGCCGTGTCCAGCAATTGTTGGAAGCTGCGGCCGACCGTCTGAAAAGCGTTGTCATTCAATCGCAGCTTCGCATGTGCAACGGTGAGATTGATACTCAGCAGTTTGATCTCTTCCACCATCTCGGCGACGTGATCGACGAGCTCTACGAAATCATCACGCTGATCAGTCATCGACACCCAGCAGCTCTCTAATGCGCGCGCGCAACGACGTTAGGTCGGCGCTCTTGACCAGATAGTCGACTGCCAACCAGCTCTTGAAGTCCGACTTGTAGGTACTGTATGCCGAATGAAGAATCACGGGCAGATCGGGGTTTTCCATTTTCATCTCGCGCAGAACATCCAGACCGTCCTTGTCGTCCATCTTGATGTCCAGCACTACAAGGTCCACCTGTTGCGCATGAATCTTGTCGAGCGCTTCCGTGCCGCTGCGAGCCGAGACAACGCGGAAGCCGTCCTCCGCCAACACCTGCTCATAGAGGCGCAACAGGTTCAGTTCATCATCAACACACATAATTGTCGCATTCATCTTACTCCTCCATGGCCGGATACTCAATGAAGAGATACTTGTCCTGCGCCGCCGAGGCGGCCAGTCCCGGTTCGCCGCCGTTGTAGCGGACGGTCTCGAAAGCTAATGTCAGTCGCAACGAAGAGCCGGTAGCACGAGTGTCAAGCATCTCCGCCAACAGGGAGGTGACCCGCTCGTGCTCCTCAGGTTCAATTTGCCAGTGGAGTTCGATCCGCTGCGCGGCCTCGGAACTCCCCAGCCGAAGACGCATCGGCGTACTGTCAGGCAGACACGAACCGACGGCCTCGATGATATCGTGCAACGACTGCACGGTTTGATCCCGGTTCACCCGAACGTGGAGAGGGCTTTTGTCGTCATCGGGATCGAGTTCGATTGTGACCGGCGAATGAGTCTGCTCGAGCACATCGACGGTGGCGGCAACGATTTCCCACAGGTCACAGCGAACTCTGTCGAGAGCAAAGGACTTGGAGAAATTTAGCACTTCGGCAAGCGCCTTTTCCACACGCAAGGTTTCCTCCACGATGATCCTCCCGTATTCGCTTGACTTATCGGCAGGGTTTAGGTTGCGGTTTAACAGCGCCGCGAAACCGCCGATAATCGTGATCGGGTTGCGCAGTTCGTGCGCGATTTTGTATGTTATTTCCGCCATCAGTGAGCTTTTCTCAATGGCGGCAATCTGCTTCTGCACCTGCTCGAGTTTGAGGTTGGCCTTCTCCAGCGAGGCCGCCTTGACTTCGATTTCCTCGAATAACCCGGCGTTTTCAATTGCCGATGCGGCATGATCGGCGAAAATCTGCAGAAGGTGGACGGTGTTATCTTCCGTTTGTTTGCCGGTGATCAAGTTATCAGCGAGGATGACGCCGATCGATTTTCCCCGCGACAGAAGCGGCACCACGGCAAAGCGATGAGTGTTCAGCGCCTGAAGGACGCCGGTGTCGTGGACGACGGCTTCGCACAAGCTGTCAATGTTGCACCAATGACCGCTCTCCATGACCTGCCGGAACATTGTCGGTGCACTAAGGTCGATCTTCAGCGATCGCACGATGCGATTGACTTCGATATCGTGATTGGCGACGTTCTGGAGGTATGCCGCCAGCACTTCCGAAAGCGTGCGATTCCCCTGCGGTATTTCTCCCCAGATACGGCCGGCCTCTTCAGCGTTGGACGGACCAATCGCCATTTTGCCTTCCAGGCAGTTCTCGCCTTCATTCAGCAGAAAGAGAAAGGCGCGGTTAAAGCCGAGTCCTTCCTTGCAGGTTGCTCCCGTGAGAATGATGCGCAGTATGTCATCGGTCTTCATCGTGGAATGCAATGCCTGTGAGATTTCCTCGATCGTGTTGAGCTCTTTGATACGTCGTCGCAGGCTCTCGCTGGCGTCCGCAGTCTCGGTGGAGTCTTGCAGGATACCAAACACGCCGTGGCAGGTGTCGTCAAGCATCAGCGGAGACAGGGAAATTGACAGGAGATAGTATCGACCACCGGCTCCCACGAAGATGAATTGTCCGGATTCAAAGGTCGTGCGTTGTTCGATCACCTGGCGCGCCGGTCTGATTAATTCAGTCGAGAGCAAGTTTTCCAGGTCAGCAAGCCCATGACAACAATCGACGGCGCTGCTGTCATGATCGACAATCTGCAAGAAGCGGTCATTAGTATAGAAGATTTCGCCGTCATTATTGGCGGCGAAGATGGCGACCGGTATTCGGTCGAACTGCGTCCAAGCGGAGGCCATTGGAGTCTGCCGTTCGAATTTGCCGGTCGACGGTTCTGTGGGGTTTGAGTGATAGGCGCACATTGTTCACAATCCTATGTTCTCGTAGTTGGCACGATCGGGCACACCCGGGTGGTCAATTATTGATAAGGCGCTGCTCGAAATGCGATCGCCCACCCGACAAGTACCTTGGCGGGTGCAATCTCTTCTGCGCTAACGCTGCCGAGCGATTTCGTCAAAAGCTGCGATGAGCTTTTTCGCCGCGTCATTTTCGATGCGGTCAAACAGGGCCTTCTTGTCCGAGTACGACAACAACAGATTCGGGTCGGCATCCGTAAAGTCGATGCACTGCAGGGTGGCCGGTCCGTTCCCGTGGGCGACAATGCGATCTGCAGCGACCGATCGACCACGGCTGCAATCGATGATGTGATATTCAAGTTCCAGTGATGCTTTGACGCGCTTCTGGGTGAGCAGAATCGGCAGACTGAAGCCGTTCTCAATCGTCAACTGCTGTTTGACGATGTCGCACCAGAGGATATAGAGATACTTCTCGGACTGTCCCTCGGCCAATACGGCTTGCTTGTCGAATCGACCCGCGAGACGGCGAACCAAGCTTTCCGAGCGCTCCGGCGACGCCAGCAGCAGACCGCTGCGATCGCAGAGAGAGCTGACGAGTCGCTCCCGCAGCCCGCAGTCAGGCCAGACATTGCCTGTGCCATTTACGATCAACAGCAGCGTTCTTTCGTTTTGGCCCACGACGCCGATCGACAGCACAAAGGCCAGGAATACCGTTATGAGAACAATCCTATTCGTCTGTTTCATCCTTCTCGCCACCGCCCTGCAAACGCTCGCTGACTTTGCTGGCAAACACGTAGCGCAGCAAATAGCGCTTGATGCGATTATCGAAACTGGAGATCACGCTGCCAATATTCGCTTCACCAAACACTGTTACCAGTTCCTGTTCGGAGCAGAACTCGACACCGACGAGGTATTCGCCATCACCGTCGTCGTCAACACGTTTTACCTTCCCGATGACACCCGTGAGCATTTCCAGGCCGGTCAGTTCGAGATTCATCGAAAGAAAGCCGTTCTCGCTTAGCTGCTTTGGGCAGGCAAGCAGCGCGCCGCCACCTGAGATATTTAGGATAGTGCCAGTCACTTGGTCCAAGTGATCGTAGTCCAGCGGTCGGTCAATGTCGATGGGCGCGAAGACCACGGGAGCAGCGATCTCCAAGCGCACGTACCGACGTCTGCGCGCTTTGTAGAGCTGTAGCGCTTGCTTGATTACGAAACCCTCGCTCGGCGGGGCTGTTTGAGTGCGTTTGGTCATTTGTATTCTCCTGTCTGTCTGTATTAGATGAGTCCTTTTTTCTTGAGAGCTAACTGCTTGGCGAAGATGTGATTGAGCAGCAGCGAGCGCTGATTCTCGTTGAACGTCAGGTATTGCTTCGGCAGTATGTGGGCGGGAAACGAGCTAAAGAGCTGGCGCACTTCTTCGATCGTGAAAAACTCGATACCGTAGCCATACCAGTTATCGCTGAGACTCTCCTTGCGTCGGATGACTCCAATCAAGAAGAATTCGCGTTTCAAATCCCTGAATCGAGGCGTCAACAGCACTTTGGTTCCGACGTTGGCGTCAAGTTTCGACCGGAGGTGCATACCGTTGCCGGAGATATCAAGCGCGATCCCCTCGAACACTTTGACATCAGCCCCAGGATCCTGCTCTTTGATGAGATGGTCTGCGATGATAACCGAAACCGGAGAATCATCAGCTATGCGGTAGAAACGACGACGCTGATTTCGGTCGACCGAATTCGGCTTGTTGATCCAGTAAATGTCAAGATCACCTTCGACTTTCTTGAGAACTTTGCCGGGGAAGGTGTATGCCGAATCGGACTTGATAAACCAAGCGACAAAAGCACCGCCGACGCGAAACAGCGCATCACCCGTCAACAAAGACGGTCGATCGATTACCAGCGAGTCGCCTTCGACGTCTTCAACTCGCGTGCGATATCGACCTTGCTTGCCGTCCTCTTCGAAGACAAGTTCCAGCTTGTCCCAAATCTTCAGTGGACCGACGATTGTCTGCTCACGATTAGCTATTCTGTCCACTAGTCACCTTTGATTGCAGCAAGATTTGCTCTTCCCTGCGCCAGAGCCAATTCCGTGATTTTCTTGGCTAGGGCCGTGCGCGTCTGGTCCCCCCGGTTGTCAAAGATGAACTGCTGGCCGGCTTTAATCGTATTGTTGAAGTATAGCTTGGCTTCAACATTGCGAGACACACGCCGCGACAGTTCGGCAATCAGATATGTTGCCTGAATTTGTTGGTTGCCCTGCTGAATCTCATGACCATCTTCCAGCGCCGATTTGTAGAATTCAATCGCATAGAACAAGGCGTCGTGTTCGTTGAGTGGAGCAAACTCCCAGCGGGTCTTGACCTGGCGCAAAAAATCCTCCAAAGAAGGATACCCGCCAAAGCCAATTGTACCCTGCCGGCCAGATTCGGACCGATGATGCAGAACGCGACTGTTGTCTTCGACCGTCTGTCCCATCTGCGCGATAGTAGCGGCGAGCGCGGCCTCCTGCTCGGCGATTCGGGCGAGATTGGTCTTGAGGGTTTCGCCAACGGAGAGGAATTCCGCTGATTGCTCCATCGCGCCTTCACGATCGGAGAAAGCCGTGGCGACGAGGTCGGAAACATGGCCGACATTTGTGGCCAGAGTGTCCCGCGCTTGCTTTAGCCGGGCGTAAGCTTTCTCGATGTCGTGGGCAAAGTGCGCCGATTGCGAAGCCATGATGTTAGGTCCTCCGAGGTGTTCGCGGTAGAGCCAAGCGATGCGCAGATAGAAGCGGCCAACGTCGAGCTTATGCGGGTGTTCATTGAGCAACTCGTCATAGACCCCGAGCAGGAACTTGACGACGGCCGTGCCCAGCGGATTGCCCTGTGGGTCGCGTCTCTGACCCATCATCTTGATAATGGAACCGTCAACGGCCAGGGCCTCAAGATGGCGACTCTGAACGGTTTTCTGCCGATAGGTGCGGAAGGCGGAGTCATTCTTCCAATCCCGGAACGTCTGATTGAACTCGCGTGTGTAATAGCAGTTCTCGCAGGTCGCCATGAAAAAGAGTAGTGGATTGTAAATCGCGTACTTGGGGTTGTGCCAACGGCGGCCCTTGGGGCAGAAGTCTGTGTCGTGATCCTCCTCGACATAGGCGCCAACCTTGATGGTTTCGAATTCGTTAACGGTCTTACAAACCGGACACTCAACCTTCGTCAGAAACAGGGGTGATTCGTTGCTCATGATTGTTTTCCTCTGTCAGGCGCTACTACTGTCGTCATTTGATCCTCCCGAGCAGTTCCAATTCCATGAAGGAAATGCCGAGCGCTTTTTCGATTGTGCCCTTGTCACTGCCCTGTCGGTACATGCGCACCGCTTCGAGGTATTTCTCGGTGCGACTTGCGGTAACAGCGCCGGCTCTGCGGACAAGCTTCGGTGGTCTGGGAGCAGTCGTGGTTCGCGGGGCGCGCGTGCGCACCGGTACAGTTTCCGAGACTGCGGGGGTGCTTCTTGATGCTTTTTCTTTTCTTTGCGTGGCTGCTCCCTCTTTTCACCGTCGCGGTGGATCACGGCTTCATCGGTCTTTTCCGGGGCGACAGCTTCATGCTGGCGCTGGATGTGCTTGTCCTGAACCAACTGAGTCGCTTGATGCTGATCGATATCACCAGCAGTCCTCTGCAATTGATTCACCCGCTCTGCCAGTGGCGTCTTGGCAAGGTTATCCGGAACGGCAATCGAATCGGCCATAGCTCTTCCACCTACATCGCGAATTTGTCTCTTACGAGATTTCGAAGTTTCGACACTGACTTGGTGTGTATCTGCGACACGCGCGATTCAGAAATCTGCATCACTTCGCCGATTTCCTTCAGTGTCAGTTCCTCATAGTAATAGAGAGCGACGACCAATCGCTCCTGTTCGGTCAGGTTGGCAATCGCCACACCGAGATAGGCGCGCAGTTCCATCTCCTCGATCTCCCCCAGCACGGACATGTCACGTCTGCCTTCAAGCGTTTCCACTCGGGGAATCTGGCGATTATCCTCTTCACGGTAAATCAGTTCGTCAAGTGACAGCAGCGTGGCGCCGCTGACATCGTCAAGAGTGGAGGTGAATTCATCAACGGTGATGTTCATGTATTTGGCCAATTCTCGATGCGAGGGCTTTCGTCCCGTACGCCTTTCCAACTCCTGCACCGCACGGTCGAGTTCGCGCGACTTGGCGCGAGTTGAGCGTGGAACCCAATCAAGAGAGCGCAGTTCATCGAGGATGGCGCCTCGAATGCGGGGCACGGCGTAAGTTTCAAACTTAATTCCACGATTGTGGTCGAAGTTGGCGAAGGCTTCGATGAGTCCGATGACGCCGGTGTTGACCAGATCGGCAAGCTCTACGGTTTTGGGAAAACCCATTGCCAATCTGCCGGCCACGTTTTTGACCAGCGGGAGGTAGTACGAGAGCAGTCTTTTTCTGATCTCCGGGTCGCCGGTAGTACGGTAGTCCTTCCATGCGTTTGCTACATTCATACTCGTTCTGCGCCTTTCCTGACGAACATAGTTATCACGATCATTTTAGACATGTTTAGTCTCTATACACGTACCAGCACTCTGGTATCGTCAAAGACGTTTTCACTTTTTAGCAAAATCGTCGCTGATAGGTGTTCCCAAATTGAACAGCCGCCCTGGGGTAGGCTCACATGCTTCTCCAGTAGAGTCTTGATCATCTTTTCGGCTTTGCGGCCGAAGCCACCTGGTTGGCGGGTCAGTTCCAGAAGTGATTGGCTTTCCGTGGCTTTGGCGATACGGGGGTCTGTTTCCACAATACCGAGCGCGGGAATCGAGTGTCCGAGGAAACGGTCGACCAACTCACCAAATTTGGTGATCGTCTGATTGCCTTCCACTTCCGACTCAACTTGATTTACGACAAAACCGGTGGCGACTTTGCCTCCGGTCTGGGTAATGCGCTTAAGTTGCACGTAAGAGTCGGCAATTGCTGGGATTCGCGAAGTAATGATGGACAGAGCAAGATCACTGCCGGCGATTAGATTCAGATTCAGCGGATCGATTGTCGAGGGAGTATCGAGCACGATAACGTCATAGTGCGAGTCAAACTGCCGACAATTAGCCAATCCCTGTTCATTAATCAGTGCCGCTTCGAAATGAGCACCCGGGAGTGTGCCGATAATTGATAAGCGAGGCCCGAAACGAAGGACGGCCTCTTCGAGCTTGGCTTCACCAGCCAGAATCTGTTCGAAACCGACCAGGGGAGTCTGGTTTGTCATCGTTGCGACATCGCCGATGCCAAAATCGGCATCGATCAGGAGCGTGCTCTTGCCGGCGGCAGCCAATCGGGAAGCGACAAAGATTGCCAGCGTTGACTTACCGACGCCACCTTTGCCTGAGCAGACGGCTATCACCATAGCACGATGCTGTTTGGTGGTTGGGCCGTTAGCCATTGTCATCTCCAATCAGCTTGTCGAGATAGCGTCGAGCGTCAAACGGCGTGACTCTACCGGTGGGAAGACGTGATTCGCTGACACCGATGATCGGTGGATAGTCATGCGCCGCGATGTTGACGATGGCGCCACAACTCTGAGCCACATCGAGCTGCGTGAGAGTGATCGCATCGATTCCGAGTGGCAGACAGTGATCGAGAAAACGACGGTTGTTTTTCCAACTCGTGGTCAGGGAAAGCACGAGAATCGTGTAGCGGCCGCGAATCTTCTCCAGCGATGTCTGCAAATCGGCAAAGCTTTCCTCATCTCCGACGACCAGACCAGTTGTGTCGACGAGATGGCAACTGCTGTTTGCCTTAGGACGTTTGCCGTTGCCATTGCCGTCGTCCTGCGCGATGCTGAGGACATCGGCAATGCTGCTGACCTCTTGTTCGGCTCCCGGACGGAAGTAGTCGAGAGTCGACAACGTGACCTGCCGCCTGCGGTTGAACACCAGTTCCGCCGCGAACTTGGCCAGTAGGGAGCTTTTGCCGGAGCCACATGGTCCGACAAAGACGATATTCTTTTCATTTTCCGGAAATGACGCTTGCTTCGCTGTCATCTCATGAATGATCTTAGCCAGATCGTCACGGCTGGAGCTTTTTGACTGCTGGAGTTTGCGACAAATCCGTAGCGCCAGAGGTGGAACCACGGGAAATGAGGCGGGCATCGGCTGCTTAGCGACCGATGGTGTTACAACCGCTGTAGCTACTATCAAATCTTCCTGAAAGTCCTTGGCGGCAGTGACGGAGAACAGCCTTCTGCCATTGTCCTTGATGATGTCCGTCTTCAGAATCACGGCCTCGCGTCCAAATTCTTTTCGCACCAGATCGAGGGCCTCTTGAATGGTGCCTGCTTGGAAGTTCTTAATCAGCATCGTATATGCTCACTGCTTGTTTAGAGTAAACTTCAACGTCAGGTAGGACCTCCGAATACGAGATCACTACGATGTTCGGTATTGCGCCCTGCACATAGCGGCGCAACGCCAAGCGGATATTGGGGCTGACCAGCAGTACGGGGGTGAGACCTTCGCGTCCCATCATTTCGCACGCTGCCTTGATCTTGCTGATCAGCACTTCACCCTTGGCCGGCGGCAGCACCAGCATCAAACCCTGCTTGGTTGCCTGCACATTATCGGAAAGGAATTTCTCCGTTTGCGGGTCGAGGGTGAACACGTTCATTTGATTGTCGCTGTTTCTATAGCTATTGGTAATCGTGCGTCGCAATGCCATCCGAACGTATTCGGTCAGAACATCAGAGTCTTTGGTCTGCTGGGAATAGTCGGCCAGCGTTTCCAATATTGTTACCATGTCGCGGATGCTGATGCGTTCGGTCAGCAGATTCTGAAGCACTTTCTGCAAAGTTGATAGCGGCACGAGATCGCCAACGACATCTTCGACCGCAGCGGGCGCTTCGCGTTTGACGCGTTCGACAAGGTTCTTGACATCCTGGCGCGTGAAAATCTCGGCGGCATGGGTCTTGATGATCTCGGTTAGGTGGGTCGCCATCACGGCGGCCGGTTCGACAACCGTGAAACCCTTCAGTTCCGCCAGTTCCTTGTAGTTCTGGACGATCCATTTGGCGGACATGCCGAAGGCGGGCTCGTAGGTTGGGAAGCCCTCGAGATCGTCGTCGAGATGACCCGGATTGATGGCCAGATAGTGATCGACCATTAGTTCAAAGTGGGCGACGTTACTGCCCTTGAGCTTCACCTCATAGAGATTGGGTCTTAGCTGCACGTTATCGCGAATGCGAATCGGCGGCAGGATAACACCCATCTCGGTGGCCAACTGGCGGCGAATTGTGGCGATGCGTTCAAGCAAATCACCCCCCTGCTGGGTATCGACCAAAGGGATCAAGCCATAACCTATTTCAACTTCGAGCGTGTCGAGACGCAGCGATTCTTCGGCTTGTTCAGTAGGTGTTTTGGTCTCCTGCGGAACGATATGAACCTCTTTAGTGTCTTTTTCTGCTTGACGCCGTTTGTCTGCCTGCATGATGAGATAGGCGGCAAGCCCGACCAGAATGCTGAAGAAGGTGAACGGCACAAACGGCATGCCGGGGACAATGCCCAGCGCAAAGACCAACCCGGAGGCGATCGCAAGGGCTTTGGGTTGAAGCGTGACCTGCTTGGCGATTTCACTCCCCAGGTTTGAATCACCGGCGGCGCGCGTCACGAGGATACCGGAAGCGGTAGCAACGATGAGCGCGGGGATTTGGGTGACCAGGCCGTCACCAATTGATAAGAGCGTGTATTTCTTGACTGCTTCCGCCAGCGGGATCCCTTGCTGCGCGACGCCGATGATAAAACCGCCGATGACATTGACCATGGTGATCAGGATGCCGGCGACGGCGTCACCGCGGACAAACTTGGAAGCGCCGTCCATTGCGCCATAAAAATCGGCTTCGCGCGTGATATCGCTGCGACGACGGCGAGCGTCATCTTCATTGATCAGACCGGCGTTAAGATCAGCATCAATTGCCATCTGTTTGCCGGGCATGGCATCCAACGTGAAGCGAGCGGCCACCTCACTGATGCGGCCGGCGCCTTTCGTGATTACGACGAACTGGATGATTACTAAAATGATGAAGATGATAAATCCGATGACATAATTGCCTTTGACGACGAAATTACCGAAGGAGTTGATCACCGTTCCGGCATAACCTTCGCCCAGGATCAAGCGGGTGGCAGCCACGTTCAATGAGAGTCGAAATAGCGTGACGACCAACAACAAGCCGGGGAACACGGAAAAGTCCAGCGGGCGCTTGAGATAGAGCGTTGTCAGCAGGATCACCAGCGACAGTGTGATGTTGGCCGCAAGCAACAAGTCGAGTCCCATCGTCGGAATCGGGATAATCAGTACGCCGATAATCAGCACGACGCCTATGGCGAGAAAGATATCGGCGTATTGGCTGAACTTGAACATTGCCGTTCCTACCTACCCTTCCCCTTCAGGCTGTAAACGTAGGCGAGCACTTCGGCGACCGTGCGGTAGAGATGCCCCGGCACCTGCATGCCGATCTCGACGGTTTTGAACAGCGCCTGCGCCAGCGGTTTGTTTTCGATGATGGGAATACCGGCTTCCTGAGCGATTTTCTTGATCGCCTGTGCCACCAGCCGTTCGCCTTTGGCAATCACCGTGGGAGCGTCCATCTTGTCGGCATCGTATTTGAGTGCGACGGCAAGCTGAGTCGGGTTTGTGATCACGACATCAGCTTTGGGGACATCCTGCATCATGCGACGGCGCGCCTGTTCTCTCTGGATAGAGCGAATTCTGCCCTTCGTGAGCGGATCACCCTCAGTCGTCTTGAATTCTTCCTTAATGTCCTGGTGCGACATGCGCAAACCGCGCAAGTAGTCGAAACGCTGGTAGGCGAAGTCGAGTGCCGCTAGTATAAGCAGCGCCAAGAGAATCTTGAAAGCAATGCGCACGGAGATGCTGATCATTGAGGTGCCGATTTCACCGGCGCTCAGCTGCGGAAACGTCACGAGGGTTGGGACTTCCTTCTTGATGGCGTAATAGGCTATCAGACCGATGAGCGCCAGCTTGAAGACGTCGCGCGCCAGCGCAACGAGCGACTTGAGGGTAAGCAGATTCTTCGCACCTTTGATGAGATCGAGCTTATCGAACTTCGGTTCCAGCGCAGTGGTTGAAAAAACGTTGCCGACTTGCAGATAGCTGCTACCGAAAGCGATAACGGTCAGCGCCAAGATTATCGGTGCGGTCGCTTTGACGAATACCCAACCGACTTT
>JAPLUP010000001.1 GCA_026397575.1 Candidatus Zixiibacteriota bacterium | reverse complement strand
GGCGAAGGGCTCAAGCCGGTCGGCTACGGCTACGATTCCGTCGAGGCCAGCATCCTCTCGGCCCTCCAAGTGAACGCCGCCGGCAGCGACCTGGCCGCGCGCCAAAAAGTCATTCGCCAGATCGACGCTCGCGGCATCGTCGCCACGCCGGCCAACAGCTCGATCAACGAGCTGGTGACCGAAGCCGTGCGACTCTCCATCCAGCGTGACGGCGCCCCGGCCGTGATCGACTACGGCGACAAGCCCGCGGCGCGATTGCGGTGAGAGACGGATAGTTCACCACGGAGGCACGGAGAAGAACAAAGTGGCACCGATGATTTTCCGGATTTGATCGTCCACTTGCGGCAACCGATGCCGGAAAATCGTTCGCACCACCCGCGGACACCAACAACCAGAGTCTGCGACATGTCGTCGAATGTACGGCAGAACACGTCTTGACACGCATGGAGAAAATGAGCATCATCCCACCCTTCTTTACCTGTCGGTTGACACGACATGGAGGTTCGCCATGGACGGTGATGCCTTGCGGGAGGGGATATTTTGTCTACATACGAGGCGGTTCGGGACGGTCGCCGAGCTAATCGTCAAGAGGCTAGTCAAACTCGGCAAGGGCCGTTCCCTGTTCCATGATTTGTACGACGATGTGGCAAGCAAACGGGTGGAAGTGAAGTTCTCCCGAGTTCTCAAGAGGTCTGAGACCCTTATCACCGAGAATACATTGCTTGGCTGCATCGAAGAGGCGACCAGCGAGGAGCGCATGGTGTCCTTCGAGCACTGGCAAACCACGGAATTTGATTGCAACATCCAGCAGATCAAACGCCGGGAGTTCGACGTTTTATACTATGGTCTGTTTTTCTCAGACTGCGTGGTGATCTTCCACATAGGCAGCGAGCAGATCGGCCCGCAAATCTACTACTCCGACAAACAGCACAAGGGCAATGTGGGCGAAGGCCAATTCCACATTAACCAGGATACACTGCAAGTCCACCTGAGCAACTACCTGTACCAGACACTCACCTACGAAAAACTCCTTGAGCTTCTTTCCGACTAAAACATAGTCACCTGTTGGCCCGACTCGCGCGATTTTCTCCGTCGTGCATCTCCGTTTGCGGAATCGTTGTAGACATCCTCAAATGGATGACCGTTCTGCCACCCTAGGCGGCCGCGCGATCGGAAGAGTTCAAGCCGCCGGATAGTAATCTCGCAATACACGGGGTCCATATCGGCAGCACAGCAGCGGCGTCCCAACCGCTCGCATGCAAGAAGGGTGGTGCCGGAATGGGAGAAAAAATCAATCACAAGGTCGTCCGGCTCTGAGCTAGCCTTCACGATTCGCTCAATCGACTTGAGCGGCTTCTGTGCGTAACAGCCGGATACGTTCTCTTCCATTCGGTAGAACACCTGCTGTACGTCAATCCACACATTTCCTGCCCGGATGTTGTCGGACTTGCTTCGTTCTAAGTTCTCTGTCAGCTTCCCGTCCACTTCTTTGTAGTAGCCGCGCAGCGTCTTCGGAATGTCCGTGTATTGAACATTGAATCCAGGATTCCCCTTGATGTAGTAAAGGAGTTCCTGCCTCACGGCCATCCAGTTTTTTTGGGTTCCATAGCCGCGCTGGTTCCTCATGGTGATGAATGAACGTGGCCGAACTTCCTGGAAACGTCGCATCATCACCATGAAGTCGGGCAAAGGCTGGAAGCCGTCGTTCTGGTCCGCCCCCAACCACACGTACAGGGCGGAATCATCGGCAAGCTGCTCCAAAGTAATCTGAATCCATCGTTCGCACCACTGAATGTACTCCTCGATTGCTCGCCGTTCAAAAGCAATCAGGTTGTACGGTGGATCCTGAATGGCGAGCACGGAGCAACTGCCCCTCATAAGGCGATTGACTTGGCCCAGGTCTCCGGCGTCAATACATGCTACGCGATGCCGGCCGTTGGGATCAAACCAGACTTCCCCTTGGCGAAGTCGGCAATGCGACAGCAGTTTTTCGCGCACCTCAGTAGCCAGGTCCAATCTTGGGAGCGGGTCGTTCTTCATAATGCCCAAAGCCTTCCGTGTAGCCGTACTAT
>JAPLUP010000364.1 GCA_026397575.1 Candidatus Zixiibacteriota bacterium | reverse complement strand
GTTTATCGACATTGCCCTGCTCGACTCGATCATGCCCCTGATGGGATGGGTGGCAGCCAATCTGTTAATCGGCGGCAAGGACCCGATTCCTATGGGCAACGACAACTTCACCGCGGCTCCTTCGGGCGCGTTTCATACCAAGGACGGCAATATCAATATCGCGGCCAACCAGCAGAAGCAATGGGAGGATCTGGCTGATGCCATCGGTTTGCCGGAACTCAAGACCGATCCTCGCTTTCAGGAGCGCGACACGCGTAAGGCCAATCGCAAGCTACTGACGCCGATATTGGAGGAAAAACTGACACAGAACACGACCGAGTATTGGGTCGATCTGCTGAACGAAAAAGGAATTCCTTCCGGAGATATCGTCGGACTGGAAAGAGCATTGACGAGCGAGCAGATCAAGCACCGGCAGACGATCGTCGACATCAAGGAGCCTCAGATCGGCAATATCAAAATTTTCAATCTCTCCGCCAAATTCTCTAAGACCCCCGCGAGTATTGACGCACCTCCGCCGCGTTTGTCGGCTCATACAGAGGAGATTCTTGGTCAGCTTGGCTATTCCAAGGAAGAGCAGAAAGCGCTGAAAGAGAAGATGGCGATCTGATCGAGTCTGAATAGGAAAACATCACGCAAGGAGTACATACAATGGGAATGACCTACGTTCAGAAAGTGATAGCCAGAGCTTGCGGCAAACCAGCGGTCGCGGTTGGCGACGTAGTGGAACCGAAAGTCCATCTGGCAATGTCGCACGAAAACGGCGCTCTGGTGCTGAATCAGTTTAATGAGATATACAAAGGCACGGGCATAGAGGCTAACGTCTGGAATCCCGATCGAATCGCCATCATTCTTGACCACCGTGTTCCCGCCGAGAGTTCGAAGACGGCAACGAATCAGAAGAAGCTCCGGGACTTGGTCGCCAAGCAGAAAATCGGCAAGTTCCATGACATCCGCGGCGACGAAGGGGGTATCTGCCACCAGATTCTGCCTGAGTACGGTTATGTTCGCCCGGGCTATGTTGTGGTCGGCACCGACAGCCATACGACCAGCCATGGCGCATTGGGCGCGTTTGCATTCGGTATCGGCGCCACGGAGATGGCATCAGTTTGGACGCTGGGGCGGATACTCAATGTTGAAGTGCCCGGCACAATCAAGGTTGTTGTCAACGGCAAATTCCCGCCCCATGTGGGACCGAAGGATTTGATCCTGTATCTGATTGGCAAGCTCACCGCAGAGGGGGCTAATTTCCGAGTGTTGGAATTCCATGGCGACACGATTAGAACGATGTCAACTTCAGGACGTCTGGTGATCTGCAATATGTCGGTGGAAGCCGGCGCAACTTCGGGTATCGTGCCTGCAGATGAAGAGACACTTCGTTATCTGAAGATGGAAGCCGGCGTCACCGAGAAAATCGACGTCTTTGGTGCAGACCCGGACGCTGTCTACGAGCAGACAATCGAGATTGATGTGTCGAAACTTGCGCCGCAGATTGCGTGCCCTCACACCGTTGACAATGTCAAAACGGTTGATCAAGTGGCTGGCATCAAGGTCGATCAGATCGTGATCGGCTCCTGCACTAACGGTCGTCTGGATGATCTCGAAACTGCCGCGCGGACGCTCAAAGGAAAAAAAGTTGCGCGTGGAACGAGGATGTTAATCTTTCCGGCATCATGGCGCATCTATCGTGAGGCGCTCAAGCGCGGTTATCTGGCCGATCTGGTCGAGGCCGGTGCGGTCGTCTGCAACCCAGGCTGCGGTCCCTGTCTGGGAGTGCATCAGGGTGCGCTGGGGGATCAGGAAGTGGCTCTGGCGACTACCAACCGCAACTTCAAAGGAAGAATGGGGAATCCGAATGCGGAAGTCTATCTCTGTTCACCCGATGTCGCGGCAGCCAGCGCGATAGTAGGTGTTATTGCTGATCCAAGAAACGGAGGCCGTTAAGATGGGAAAAGTCGTTCTCAAAGTTGGTGATGACGTTTCTACCGATATCATTTATCCGGGTAGATTCATGGCGACCGTCCTGCCGACGGAAACGCCGCAGTTTGCTTTCGCTGACAATTCTGATTTCAACAAGAAGCTAAAGGCGAACGAAGTGCCCAAGGGAAGCTACATTGTCGCGGGGCAGAACTTCGGCTGCGGATCGTCCCGAGAGCAGGCAGCATCGTGTCTCCACGGTTGGGGGCTTATTATCGTAGCGAAGCACTTTGCCAGAATCTTCCTGCAAAATTCCATCAACCTTGGCTTGCCAATGTTTATCTGTCCTACAATCGAGGGAGATGAAGGTGACGAGATGGAGATCAGTGGCGAAAAGATACGCAACGTGACCAAAGGTAAGGAATTTGCGATCCAGCCGCTCCCCAAAGCTCGTCAGGCGATCATTGACGCCGGCGGCTTGATTCCGTATACCCGTGCGTTGCTGCTCAAACAGGCGGGAAAATAGCCCCCAGAGGAATGGGGATCTGTCGAGGCAGGTCCCCTATTTGAGTATTACCCGCATCGCGAATCATTTGCGAATTCTCTTGACAAGAAAGATGGGCAGGTATATATAGTGGCGATCGCGGGGTGGAGCAGTCCGGTAGCTCGTCGGGCTCATAACCCGAAGGTCGCAGGTTCAAATCCTGCCCCCGCTACCAAATTAACCCTCTGAGGACTAACGACTTCAGAGGGCTTTTTTATGAGGAAGTCTACGATCAGAGACCTTCTGCTAACAACTTGCCAATATACTGAATCAAAACACAGCAAAATAAGGGACAACATCGTGTATCTTGCCTTTTATCCAAGCGACGAGTTCTGAGGAGTTCGGCACTTAAATGCGGTGCGAAATTGCCGCACCGAGATTCTGACGCTTGCCAATCCATAGGGAACATCACGTCTTTTTTCATTGCGTGGAACTCGTGACTATATTATATTCGACATTGCTTGAATGCCATGCAAGATCGGCTTACCAAGGGCCGGGCGTGGCTAATGTCATGTTTTTGTCGTCAGCAGGTTGCTCGACGAACTCTGACAAAATTGAACGAGAATTGCCAGTGCTCTTATCTGAGGAGATTTGCAGATGAAAACCGTAAGAACGATGTTGTACGGTGACTGCGAATTCGAACCCTGGGAACTCGAACTTCTTCACACGCCAATAATGCAGCGGATGTACAATCTTAAGCAACTAGGCTTTGCGGACAAAGTTTATCCAGATGCAGTTCATTCCCGCTTCAATCATTTCCTCGGAGTCACAACTAGAGCTGACAGAATCGTTGCTGGAGTGATTCGATCACTTGACATAGAACTGAATCAGCATAACCCACCTGCCCGTACTGCATTCGACTACGGTGAGGACCGCATACCCATCGGAGACTTGCGTGCGCATGTCGCCAGCCGTCGCCCTGTTGTCCGGCTGATAGCCTTGCTGCATGACATTGGTCACATTCCATTTAGCCACACGTTGGAAGACGAAATGCACGTGTTTTCGGTCAAACACGACAATCCCAAACGGCAGTGCCAGTTCTTCAACATATTGGTAAGGGAGCTTATCTACTCGATTATACTACGGCATGATCCGAATCTGGATCCTGCATTGCTTCCCATTGTTTGTAAGGATGAACCGTCTGATGTAGAATGCAATCGTCTCATCGCCAGCTTCAAGGCTACCATCGACAGAATCAGTAAGTTCTATGAACCGACCCTGTCGAAAAAAATCCACGCATTTCTGATCGACCTGCAGAGGGCCATGGTCTCCCTGTTTTACCTCGACGACGTTCACAAAGAGAAGAATGGGAGCGAAAGCCAACAAGAACAAGAACGCGCGCGACAACAGGCTATGGGTGAGCTCTTCATTACAGTCGTGTTATCTGAGTGCGGCATAACACCTCTAGACCACCAGCCTGAATTCAGTCTCAACCTAGATGCCTTCACGCTCGACATAATCGGAAACACGATTTGTGCGGACTTGCTTGACTACGCAAAACGAGATTCACGTATGGCGGGTCTTCACTACGACTACGATGACAGAATATTTAAGTACTTTAGTCTGGTGAGCTACAAGGGCAAAGGCACGGCGCATCACATGATTCGTCTCTGCCTTCAAGTATTCACCAATAAATTACGCCTTGACGTCGTCTCGGAAATCGTGACAATACTGCGCGCTCGCTATTTGCTTTCGGAACGCGTGATATTTCACCCAACTAAATGCGCCGTGGGCGCCATGCTGGGCACGGCAGTCTACATGATGGGGATCCAAAAGGCGGAATTGAACTTCTTTCGTATTGGTGACGCTGTATTCCTGGCAAAGCTTGAAGATCATGTATGCAGGTGTCTGCGAGTCGCTAGTGAGATTCAGGAATTCACCGCCGTCGATGACGCCGCACACCGTGGCGAAAGCATCAAGCTTCTTACTTTATCCAAGGATCCTGGTCGCCTTGAGGATTTTGCACACGCACTGACAGCCGTATCAGCGACTTTCAAGATCTCAGCGGACCAACCGAGTCTGACATCATCGCTCCTGAAAATTTGTTCCGAGGAACTGAAATACATAGAAGCGCACAATGACGGTGAGCTGTTCGCAGAT
>JAPLUP010000469.1 GCA_026397575.1 Candidatus Zixiibacteriota bacterium | reverse complement strand
AGATAACGATAGCGCAAATTCGATTCGCGCGCGCTCGCGAACCCCGCATACTGGCGCATAGTCCAGAGGCGGTCGGTGTACATACCGGGATAGATGCCGCGCGTGTATGGAAATTCGCCCGGGTCTCCAAGTTTGTCTTCGTAGTCAAACCCGGACTGATCGTCCTCGTTATGGAATTTATTGGTCATGACCTGATAATGTAACGAGGACCTGCCCCTTGTCGACAGGACGTCCGACGGCGACGTGGATTTCCTTGACCCTTCCGGCTATGGGGGATTTCAGTTCGTTTTCCATCTTCATCGCTTCGACGATTAGCAATTTCTCGCCTTTCGTGACAGTATCGCCGACATTTTTCAACAGCCGAACGATTAGTCCCGGCATCGGCGCCTTGAGCACGGTGTTTTGACCGGCTGTGGTCAGACCTGCAACCTTGCGGATCAACACCAGACGTTCATCTTCGACAATACAAGGGAATTCTCTGCCGGCAAGCAAGACGGAAGTTACGCCATTGCTGCGATAAACTTCAGCATCAAAGGATCGGGCATCAAGCAACATCAACATGCGGTTGTGCTCCTTATCTGTAACTACAGAGCTGGTGATAAGTCTGCCATCGACTATGACCCGGAGTTCACCTGCCTGCTCGGAGATGTCAACCGTCATCGGCAGGTCGTTGATGGTCACCTGATACTTCATGGTTTGCCCCTGTGGTCGTTACGCAAGCCGTCGGTTCTGGCCTGCGCGCCCCAGCGGGAGACCGGCATAGCAGCAAGGTTGATCTGCTTGATTCGGTTCGAATCATAGTAATGATGCAACGCTGCCGCAATGGCCGCAGCTTCGGTAAGATGCAAATCAGCCGGGCCGGTACATTTGCCGCCGGTGAAATGCTCGGCGACGAAATTGGTAGTGAGTCTGCCGGCAAGGAACACGGGGTGCTCCATGATCGATTCGTGGAAGCAGACGTTAGTACCAACCCCCGAAATGCGGAATTCCGCGAGCGCTTGGCGCATCCGCTCAATCGCCTCCTGCCGGGTGGCCCCGTAGGTCACAAGCTTCGCCAGCAATGAGTCATAGTAGGGCGGCACTTCGGAATTCTCCGTAACGCCCGAATCAACGCGCACACCCGGACCGGAGGGCGCGCGATAATTGAGAATTCGTCCCGCGCTGGGTAAGAAGTCGTTGGCGGGGTCTTCCGCGCAGATACGACATTCGAGCGCGTGACCTTTGATCCTGATCTGATCTTGCGTAAACGACAGTTTTTCGCCGGCAGCGATTCTAATTTGCTCCTTCACGAGGTCGATTCCGGTCACCAGTTCCGTCACCGGATGCTCGACCTGTAAGCGTGTGTTGACTTCGAGGAAATAGAACTTGCGGTCGGCGTCGACCAGAAATTCCACCGTACCTACGTTTTCGTAGTTGGCTGCCGCGATTGCTTTGAGTGCGACTTCTCCCATCGTTTTACGAAGCGGCTCGTCGACAAGCACCGATGGCGCTTCTTCAATTAACTTCTGATGCCGTCGTTGGATGGAGCACTCTCTCTCGCCCAGATAGACGCTGTTGCCAAAACGATCACGGGCGATTTGAATTTCGATATGGCGCGGTCGAGTGACATATTTCTCGACAAAGACGCGATCATCGCCAAATGCCGACTTCGCCTCGCTGCCGCAAGCTGTCAGCGCGGCAGCCAGTTCGTTCGCTTCTCTGACAATGCGCATGCCCTTGCCACCGCCACCGGCGACCGCTTTGACCAACACCGGGTAACCGCACTTCTTGGCGAACGCTTTAGCATGGGCAAGATCATCGGGATGCACCGCTCCGCCGGGAATGACAGGCACTTTGGCTTTCTCGGCTAACGCGCGGGCTTCGAGTTTGTCGCCGAGCAATCTGATGGCTTCTGCGGAAGGGCCTATGAAGATCAATCCCGCGTCGGCAACCATCTGCGCAAAACGCCAATTCTCCGCGAGAAAACCATAGCCGGGATGGATAGCATCCGCAGCGGCTTGCTTCGCAACCGCGATGATCTTTTCGCCTACGAGATAACTCTGAGAAGCCGGGGACTTACCGATGTGATAGGCTTCGTCCGCCATGCTCACATGTAGCGCTCCGCGATCAGCATCCGAGAAGACCGCTACGCTACCAATGCCGAGATGACGGCAGGCGCGGATGATGCGGATGGCGATTTCGCCTCGGTTAGCAATCAGTATCTTAGTAATCATTGGTCAATCAGATCTCGCGGGAAGATAAACAATCCCGGCCGTTAGTCAAACGCAATCACACGGGTAGGTCGGCTCGCACTCAATTCAGCAAATCGCGGTTGACAACCGAGCGTCAAACAGACAGAATAGGCCGAACACGAGTCGGAAATCGGAGTCCGGGAATGGTGATAGTAATTGTCTGGCTGGCGCTAATCGTTTTGACGGCCTTGGCGGCATGTCTGTTTGTGTGGAGACGGCCGGTCCGTCTGCGTCCGGTAGTTGGCACAGCGGCAGCAATTTGTTTAGTCCTCGCCGCCCTGCTTGGTTATCGGGAGACAATACGGTTGGAATGGTATTTGGCGACGGCACGCTGGCCCGCAGCCACGGGCAAGGTGATCTCGGCGGAAGTAGTTGGCAAACGAGCGTTCGTGCCCAAAATCACTTACAGCTATCAGGTCGGCGACTCCGTGCATACAGGCGTGACCGATCTGGGAGTACCGGGATTTGGCACCCGGAACGTTCGACTCGATGTCGCCGAGAAGTCAGTTGCCGACTACACTCCCAGTGCGGCGATTACCGTGCATTACGATCCCGCCTGTCCGGGTATTTCGCGGCTGCGCGCTAATGTGCCTTGGAACGTGTATGTGCGATTATCGACGGCAGTGTTTGGGTCGCTTCTGGGTGTTGTTGTGCTTGCCGTTTTTCTGGTTGGACGGCGACGGACGAAGCATTTACAAGAAAAGAGCGGCCGCTAACTGGGTGACTGCTCTTGTATCGGTTGGTAAACGTCTGGTGTTTCTATTACTCGTCGAATGCTATTCGCGCAGCGCGAAGATGCGGTTTTCCATGAGCAGAAGTTGCACTTTGTCACTCGCAAGTTTGACCAGGTCTAACAACTGCTGAGCGACCGAAACCTCCTCAACCTGTTCATCAACGAACCAACCCAGGAAGCTGGCGGTGGCGAAGTCATCTTCTTTGTTGGCCAGCGCCATCAGTTCGTGAATTAGTCGGGTGATTTTCTTTTCGTGCTCGACGGTGACCTGCACGATTTCCTGTGCCGAAGCATAATCGTTCTTGGGATTGTCGAGCGCTGTCAGCTTGACGTCGGCGCCCTGTTCGACCAGATAGCCGGCAATTTTCAGCGCGTGACCCTTTTCCTCGTCCGCCTGGAGTTGATACCACTTGGCGAACCCCTTTAGACTCATCGATTCGAACCGGTATGCCATGGCAAGGTAGGTCCAATAGGAGAAGAATTCCTCTTTTACTTGTTGGTTTAACTTCGCCGCCATTGTTTCAGAAATCATCATCTGAATTACTCCTCTATCTCAGTGCTCATCAAGCACTGCGTTCATCAGTCATTCCGAGATCGTACTCAAACTGCGCTTTCGCAATCTGTTCCTTGATGAACACCTCAACTGCCTCAGCGGTTCCCGCATTCTCTGCACGCCTTTTGACAGCCCTTGACAATCCGATGAGACACCCTCATGACGTCTACCACACCGGGACCAAATCGACGTTACTACGGGCCTTGGAAGCAGATAGGTGGTGGAGCTCCTACCTCGAATACATAGTTGAGTAAATAGACGACATCGGAGATGTCTATCTCGCCGTCACAGTTAGAATCACCTACCATAACTTGGGGCTGTGGTGGAGGCCCACCATTGAAGATGTAGTTGATCAGGTAGACTGGATCATTGATGTCAAGGGAATGATCGTTGTTGACGTCACCATGTCCCACAACCAGCATCGCCTTTTGCAAATTAACCTTGCCACGGCCGTACAGACTATCGAAGCCCGGAGGACCGTAATCGTCAGTAGTCCACCAAACAATCTCCCTTGCCAGCGCCGGTGTGATTTCGCCGAGACTGCCAAATAGCTGCTTTCGATGCGCGATCATCATCGCGGCTACTCCGGCAACAATAGGCGTTGCCAGGGAAGTTCCAGTCAGGTAGGAGTAGTCGGCGCCAACGAACTCCTCACATAGAGTGTCGGGCCAACCCCGTCCTGGCACCAAAGCGTCCGTTGTGTAAATGTTAAATCCCGGGGCAACGACACATGTTGTGTCCAACCGGTAGATCGGGTGCGGCTCATTCTGACCGTTCGCATCTATCCGGTAGACCCCAATCACCTGAGGGTATTTCCAGGGATACTCGCCGTCCTGACCAGGATTAGGCACTCCGGCCACCTGGACGGAGCCCAATTGGTCGGCATACTGGACGGCGGTTCCCAAGTTCGACCCCGGGTAAGGGAAGGCGAAGCTCATACTGATTACTTTCGCGCCGGTTTGAGCCGCGTACTGGATTGCAGCAGCATACTTGTCCGGGTTTGTCACACCACCTGGGTTCGTCACTTTCACATTGAGAACAGAACCGTACCACATTACTCCCACCATGTCGTTGCCATCGGTGAGCCATAAACTGTTCTGCGCCATCAACACACCCGCGACCCTCGTCCCATGATTCATTTTATCGAGGTCTGTTTGGGTGCAGGGCGGGTTGTCGTAGTAATCCGGCTTCGGGTCAGCGTCACCGGCACCGCTGAAGTCCCACCCGTAAAAGTCATCTGCTTTGCCGTTACCGTCATCATCGATGCCATCCGGTACGAATTGGTGCGTGCCGGGGTCTCCGTGGGTAGCCAGAGTCTCGGCCGCGTTTATCCAGAGGTTCCGGTTCAGCTCCCGGTGCAGCGAATCGATCCCTTCGTCGAGGACTGCCACAAGGACGCCCGCAGCCGAAGTGTCATAGTCCCACCCTTGGGGAGAGTTGATGTCGACTCCGTTTGGCTGATTATGATACCACTGTCTGTGGAATCCAGCGTCAATGGGGAGTAGGGTAGCTACGCCGTACGAGATCGGTTCGGCACTCTCCACCAAGCCATCAAGAGCAAAACCGGTCGCGGTCGTGTGAACGCTGATGGAATCAGGGAAGTGAACAACCCAGTGCTCATCCATATTGAGTCGATAGAAGACCGCCAGATGTTCGGCTTTGACCGGCAAATCGAAAGCGGGAGTCATAGAAGTGACACCAAATCGAGTCAACAAAGAGTCAAATGACGGATAGCCCGTTTCGATCGATGTTGGGTGATGGGTTATGGTAACGTTTGCTCTCAGAACCAGATCGACAGTCCCTTTGACTATCTCTGGTGATTCCTGTGCGGCAATCGGAAATGTGAAAAGGCTCAGGAATTGAAATATCACTGCCGCCCTAATTATCTTGTTCATGTTGATTCCTCCCCTGCTATCGGGACTGTTGAAAAACCTCAGCGAGGCTGTTACTACGACCAAAGAGTATATGCCTCTCTGGCGCTGTCGCGGCTAAAGCTGCTCCTACAAACAACCTTAGCAGCACGTTTCGTTCAGCTGTAGGAGCGGCTTCAGCCGCGACTTCAAACCCAACGGGCTGATTCAACACTCCCTATCGAAGCAAGATCATTTTTTTGGTACTGTTGATGTTGTTCGCGCTTAGCCGGTAGAAGTAAATACCACTCGCCACCTCCTTTCCCGAGTTTGAGGTTCCGTCCCAATTGTAGGAATGTATTCCTTCAGTCTGTGCGTCGACGCGTAAGGTCTTTACACGCTGCCCAAGGCTATTGAAAATCGACAGGTCAACGTCTGACGGTTTGGGAAGGTCATAGGCAATCACCGTCTGCGAGTTGAAGGGATTGGGGTAGTTCTGGTAAAGCGTGAAGGATCGGGGCAAAGGAGGATCCACTACCTCCGTGTCTGTCGAGAAATCATAGGAGAAAATCTCCACTCCCAGAAAATCTGCCACGTAGAAATAGCGATCATCATAACACATACCATTGGCACTGCTGGGCGTCGTTATTCGTTTGATGAACTGCGGCTGGAGAGGATTGGCGACATCAATCTCGGTAATACCCCAGTCGCCATCCAGCAGCAGCGCGGTGGTTCCCAGAACCCTGACGTCGCGCCCGTCACCCGGTGGGTTGGCATAAGTAAACGTATCCCAACGGGTCACGTACAACGGTATGCTCGGGTTGGCTACATTGAAAATATGAAGACCAAAATAGCCGCGCGAGGCGAAATAGAAGCTATCAACCAGATCAAAACCGGTCATGGTGCTCCCGATTCTCGATAGGAAGGTTAGCGTCGTGTCGCTGTTGATTTTCGCGGCACCCCCTGGACTAAAGAGAATGCTGTCCCTGATAATCATTTCATGGCCACCCCCAGCCGTCGAGAAGCCGACAAACCTCAGCTTGGCGGTGGAGAAATCGAATATGTCAACTCCATCGTTTGTTCCCATGAAAATCAGGTCGCCCCACTTGCAGAATCCCGAGCGCTTGCTATCCGGTAGCGAATCTGTCAGAACTGGGTCGGCAGGACTCTGAACATCGTAGACCATCGTCCCGGAGCCGATACTTCCGACAAAGAGATACCCGTCCAACACGGTCGGTGAGATAGGGGATTTGATCGGAATTCTGCTGACCAATGAGGGGTACACCCTGTCAGTAACATCATAGATAAGAACCCCATTGGAAAGGTCTCCCACGAAGAGGTGGTCAGCATACAACGACAGGCCTTGTATGTTCCCCGCGCTCTTCACAAAATCAGTCGAGTCGAGCGTGCCGTCGGGCATCAAGTCCAGCAGAAGCAAGTCATAGTGGAAATACCCAGCAATGGCCGTCGAATCCGCTATGGCGGCGCAGTTGAAGTGGACCGGCGTCTCGTAGATTTCCACATAGTATATTGAATCCAAGTTTGCGACATTGATATTCGCAATCCCCCCGGAAGTCTTTCCGCCAGTGCCCGCTAACAGGAGGGTATTCCCGGAAAGGGAGATGTCCTCCGGATCGCCGAGCTGGGTTATCATGGTCATGTCGGTGATCGAATCCTTGGCGATGAGAGAGTCGCTTGCGATCCGAAATGCCTTCATTGCCCAAATGCCGGCGACGAAAAGCGCGGAATCCTGAATTGCCAGAAACTTGCCCGCGCAGGGCAGGTCTCCATACGTCCTTTCGAGTCTGATATCGCGCGGGTCGGAAATGTCGTATTGGTAAATACCGGGCGGATATTTTTCCCAGTTTGGGGTGCCGGTATAGGCAACGTACATTGTGGAATCATGGAAGACGACCATCCCGACGCGATTGCCTTCGTCCATGAAGACGCCGTAGAGGGTGTCAGCGTAGTAGATTCTGTCGATCTGAACCGGTGTTTGCGGCGCAGTTGCGTCGATCACCGCGATGCCATAGCGTCCGGTCAAATAGACGATGTGGTCTTTGACGGCAACATGTTCAAAGTATCCCGGCAGGGCGCCAAAGCTAATGGGGGTGGGCATAAAATTCGAGACGAATCGCAGGTTGTGAGGATTGGAGACGTCGACAATGGTCAGCCCTTCCCAGCCATCGGCGACATAGGCGTAGTTGCCCTCCAGCGCCACCCACTGGGCGATACCCGGAGTCGGCACTTCGGAGAGCTTGACAAACTGTTTGTGTTCGTCAAACCTCCAGCATTCCAATCCCCACTGCCCAACCAGGTACCAGTAGCCATTCCGCTCGACGATCTTTTCGTAACGGCTGCCCAGATGGATAGAGGATACGTGTTCTTGCGCAGATACCACGGACGTCAGCAGCGCGAACGCCATTGCCAATATGACACCAAGCGTCTTCATATAGAATGCTCCAAATAAATGGGGACTGGTGCAGGTTGTGGTGATCTAATCTCGGTCCCCACCTGAGACCAAAATAACCACTACTGACCAGCTTGTCAAGAGAAAAATGCTACAATGCTACTTTCTATCCTGCTCAGGCGTGGTCAGGAAACGATTCCTGCCGGCGCGTTCAGGCGGGTCTTTCAGCAGTACCTATGGGGCGCTCTTGGCTCTTCAAGTTGTCGCCAATCTTTGACGACTCTCTCAGCAGGCATAACCGGCAACATTGACCCGGTTGCTCGCTTTTCCTTTTGGCTTTAACTCGCCGTTTCGCGCCGAGGTTTATTTTGTCAACCTAAAGGTGTTCACCAATCTCAAATGGGGCACCAAAGACCCGGTGACTTTTGAGGACAGCAAGCTCGGACTCGTACGGTTGCGTGGCCACGGCGCTTATACCCTTCGTATTGCCCAGCCGATGGTCTTCCTAAACTCTATCGTTGGCCGGCAGGCGTTGTACACGACCGATGATATTCAGGATTATCTCCGCGATGTGATTATCGCCCGGATGAACGATCTGCTGGGCGAGAAGCTGGATTCGATTTTGGATCTCCCCGGGCAATACGAAAAGATTGCTGAGGATTTCAAGAAGGGAGTCGCTGACGAATTTTCGAAGTATGGCCTTGAACTGATCGACTTCTTCATTTCCTCGATCACACCTCCCGACGAGGTCGGCAAGATGATTGACCAGCGATCAGGAATGGAAGCGGTTGGTGATCTCGATAAGTTTTTCAAGTTCGAGATGGCAAAAGGCCTGGCTACTTCTGGAATTGCCGGCGCGACCGGCAATACGATGGGAATGGCGGCAGGCGTCGGACTCATGGTGCCGACGATGATGAACAAAGTGTTTGCGCCGGAGCAGCAGGAGTTGAGAAAAGAGCCGGTGGCCACCGTTACCTGCCCAAAATGCCATACTGACACGCCGGAACAGTCGCGCTATTGCTACCGTTGCGGACACCAGATGATCGTACAGAATTTCTGTCCCTCCTGCCACAAGGAATTGCCATCCGAGGCCGTGTATTGTCTGTTCTGCGGGCTTCGTTTGGATGCCAAGGAACTCTGCCCGAACTGCCAGGCGGAAATGATTCCCGGCTCGAAGTTCTGCGGCAAGTGCGGTAAGGCAGTGAAGCGCGATGATACCGGTCAAAGCTAAGCGCGGGTTCTATATCGCCACAAGCTGCCCGGCCTGCGGGGCGGAACTCGAATTGGAGTCGGATTTCCTAACGACCTCGTGCTCGAGTTGTTGCTCGGTGCTGAGGATTCTTACTCCGGCTACACCACCGGTGTATGTTGTCAAAGCGAAGTTACTTGACAAGGATGTGCGTTTTCACATTGATCGCCATCTGAAGGGCAACGCTGAGCCACTGACCCACTCTCTCGACAGTGTTCGCAAGTTCTATTTTCCGTATTGGAAAATCGACGCCATCCTATTGAGGCTGCGCCACCGCAAGGAAACGCGCATCAACTATAATGAGGAGACGAACACGGAAACGGCCACCGATCTGAAGAAGGTCGAGACGATGCTATCGCCGTATGACGTCACGATTGCCGCCGGTGGTTTGCCGGAAATCATACCCTACAGTCTCGGCGAACGACCCGAGTATGTTAAGACGATGCCGTACAGCGAGGAGCACTTGCAGCTCGGTTTTGAGTTGTTAAGTATCGAGACACCCTGGCAGGATGCCATCACCAAGGCTAATCGGGCGGTTGAGCAACTGAATCATATCTCAGCAGAAGAGTCTGGTGTGAACATCTCGCTGCTGCTTCGTCCGGTGCTGTCGCTCATCAACTTCCCCTACTTCTTGGCGGAAGCCAATGTGAGGGGCAAGACGAGGAGCTTCGTGCTGGATGGATTGACCGGTCGAATCGTCTATAGTTGCAGCGACGGCATCTCCGAGCAATTGCAGATTGCAGACCAGCAACAATCAGCCGAGTTGGGCCGTTTGGGTGTGGAATTGCACCGTTGCCGCAACTGCGGCGAACAGTTGCCGGATACCCGATCGTATGTCTATATTTGCCGGAACTGTCAGCAATTGACGGTTCTTGAGGATTGTCCGGAGTTGAATCGCCGGATTTTATCGGTTCAGGGATCGGCGAACGTCGATGAACAATACTTTCCCTTCTGGATGTTCAGACTTCCTGCCGAGCAGATGAATGTTTTCAGGATAAGATTCGGCGGCAGCGAGAATGCCGGGGCTATATGTGTGCCGGCATTTCGAATCAAGAATTTCGAGGCACTGTACCGCCTCACCCGGCGCATCTCCTGCGCGATGTCGAAGCTGCCTATGTTTGAATCACGAGAGTTGAAGGAAAACTACCTGCCGGTTGCGGTCGGAATAGCTGAAGCCGGGGCGCTGGCGCATGTGGCGTTGATGCGTGAGGTAGTTGGAAAAACCGAAGAGCTTCCCCGCACTCTGGCGGACCTGCCGTTTGAGGAAGTCTCTCTGTTTTACGCGCCGTTTCATCCGGAAAGCTACTTCCTGGTGGACTCCTGCCTTGGTGCAGTGACTTTCGAAAAGACGTTGGCAGGAGTATAAACGAAGCCCATTACCACGGCCCAAGTACGATGAGAATGTGGTACGAGCAAGAGTGCCGTACCCCTCATGAGGAGTACGGCACGGTATCAATCAGCCGCCATGACGGCGATTTGGTTGCAGTTTCTGGGTTTACCAGCCGCGACGACCACCGCCACCACCACCAGGACGTCTCGGACGATCACCGCCACGATCGGGGTTGTCTTCGCGCGGGCGTGCTTCGTTGACCCGAAGTGACTGACCCTTGAGTTGCCGCCCGTTAGCGCCTTCGATAGCGGCTTTGGCCTCTTCCGGCGAAGACATTTCGACAAATCCGAAACCTCTCGGCTCGCCGCTCAATCTGTCCTTAAGAATGGTCACTTTGCTGACCTGTCCGAATTCGGCGAAGATGGCGCGCAAGTCATCTTCACTGGCTTCGCGTGCGAGGTTTCCCACGTAGATATTCATTTGTTCCTCCAGAAAGTTATCTATTCTCGGCAGGCCAAACAGGCCCGTCGAGAGTTACCGTGTTCCATTCAAGTTAAGATGTGCTACTCCGTGTCTTACGGCTCCTTTCAACTTCAGGTCGCACAGCAATGACCAATTGCGCTTGAGGGTTCAGACCCGCGCGAGCGCTCATAGTCCCATGCGGTCAGGGGGAAGTTTCAATTAGAAATCAAAGTGTCTGATACACCATTGTAAGGTGAACGATTCACCCGAGATAATACCGATTCACATGCGCTATGAAGCTGTCGGCAAGAACTCAGCATTACCGCCGAACACACAGAGGCAACAGGCCTTGCAACGATAACTGTCGATGGATAACTCAGCAGATAAATCCCGGAAAAACAAACAATCTTGGCAGCGCTTCCCGCTGTCAGCATATCCGTAAGCATAATCTTTTCTCAGGCTCTGTCAAGCGCTTTTTCATCCTCAGAACTTTCAGTACAGGCGCCAGCCAACATACATGATAGAGTATCGGTTCATTCTTGTTTGTGCTTTAGCAGAAAGCATGCCCTATCCCTGCTGCACAAATCCACTGAACGCCTCAGCAAAACGTCTGCATTCTTCCAATTCCGTCGGCGATGGAACCAGTCTTGCCTTCACGCCGGGCTTGTGCACTTTGAGCTTAAGGCTTTCAAGGTATGATTCCAGTATGTCCACCGCTTGCCCTCCCCAACCATAGGAACCGAACACGGCAGCCTTCTTGCCAACGCTCGAAACGGTCATCAGAAGTTGCGCGGCATCCCACACCGGCTTGACCACATCGCCAACGAAAGTCGGTGTACCAAAGAGAATCGCGTCAGCCGCCTCATAATGATCGCGCAACTCCTTCGCCTGAATATGAGCCAAGTCCACCATTGTGGTTGCCATACCGGCCTGCTGGAGCGCCTGGTCGATCTCCTGCGCCATCATTCTGGTATTTCCATAAGAGCTGGCAAAAGCAATTAGGACGCGCTTTTTGTCGCCACTTGGCTTTGGGGCTGTCCATTCCAGATATTTCTCGATGAAATGCTTCGGTTCGTCGCGGTTGATTGGCCCATGCGATGGCGCAACGATATCAATATCCATGCCAATCACGGCCTGCGATGCCTTGCGGCAGAAGGACGCATACGGGCGCATGATCGCGTCATAGTAGTGCCATGCCTCCTTCTCATGCACTTTGTCCCCCGCTTTGGAGAAGATTGATTCATAGGGGGCGAAATGTGCCGCATACCCGTCGCACGGGAAGAGAATCTTCTCTTCAGGGCAATAGGTAAACATAGTATCCGGCCAGTGCATAAATGGAGCCGAGATAAACTCGAGTGATAGCCCTCCCAGATCGAGACGGTCGCCCCCTTTGACACCGTCGATCGCCACTGATTCGTCGTTGACGATGTTCTTTAAGAACGGCACCGCCGGTTTGGAGCAGACGAGCTTGATCTTGGGGTTGCGTGCCAGGAGTAGCTTGGTCGCACCGGAGTGGTCAGGTTCGGTGTGATTGACGATCAGATAGTCGATCCGTTCCAGGGGCACGTGTTCTTCAATGCGGGCGAAGAAAAGATTCTCGAAACCCTCTTTGACCGCATCGATCAGAGCTACCTTTTCTCCCAAGAGCAGATAGGAATTGTAGGTTGTTCCGTAATCCGTCTTAACGACGATATCGAATACACGCAAATCGGGGTCTGCCGCCCCCACCCAGAAAACTCTCCTGGTCAATTCAACAGAATTCATATATCCTCCACTCAAGCTGCGTATAATACCAACTATGGTACGATTGGCAACTGCTTTTGTAGTATTCGTATGCACTAATACAACGCTTCCTGCGGAACGATCATCGCGGTAACCGAAAAAAGCATTGGACAAATGGCAATGTGACGCGTAATCTATTCAGCTATGATGTGGAGCAGAGTTCAGATTTTGCGATTTGGCGGCGTTTTCGTCACACTGTTTTTTCTAATAGGCGCTGGAATTGTCGGGTGCAGCAAGAGCAGCGAGCCGGAAACGATTACCAACCGCGTCTACTTGCCCGAAAAGATTGAGGTTGCGACCGGAGAGTTTTTTACGGTGCCGGTCAACTTCGATAACGAAGTCTCTCTGTCCGCAATCAACGTGCCGATGTTGTTTCCCTCCTCAATCCTGCGTTTAGATTCGGTCTCCTTCCGCGACAGCCGCGCCGATCAATTTATGTTCAAAAATGTTCTTGCCAAAGCCGACACGCTTGCGATCGGTGTCATTGACGATTCTGCCGCAGTTGCGACCGGTCGCGGTCTGCTCGCCACGATCTATTTTACGGTTGGCCCGACCGCACCGGATACGACATTTCTGCTGAACACATTCGACTACCCGTTCCTGCCGTTTAGTTTCTTCGACCTTCAATTGAACCCCGTGGCCAATCCACCACAGTTCAAGGCCTGTACCGTTCATATCAATGGGCAGACGTCCAAAGAGGGTGGCGATGGTGAACCAAACTGAGTTGTGGCGCTGCTGGGGAGGCAGTACGACATCGTATTTGTGATTGACTTGAATTTGGAATAGTTGCATTTTGGTTACATTCGACTATCTTTGGTGAGGGGTTGGCATGGCTGTTGAGAGCGAAAGCGGGCTAGCGAATAGGAAACTTGAACTCCGCATCTTATGCGGATCAATCGAATCACTGTTACACGTCACCAGTAAGAGGAATCGTGAGCGAGGCGTTACTTGCCAAGGCACTCGCGGCGCAACGAGAGTCCAGACAGATCGAATTCAAGGAATCGCTTGATGTCGCGTCTGACCAGGCCTGGTGCGAAATGATCAAGGACTTCATTGCCATAGCGAATTCCGGCGGTGGCATAATCCTCTTCGGACTGAACAGCCGTGGGGAGCCGACAGGGAACGATCTCACTACTCTTCGGATGATCGATCCCGCCACCATCACGGATCGGATCCATCGCTACGCGCAGACTTCCGTCCCGGACTTTGAGATCTGCGAGGCCGAGAAAGCAGGGCATACATTGCTGGGCTGGCTCATCAAGCCGAGCGCGATACCAACCGTCTTCGCCAAGCCCGGTACCTTCGCCATCGAAGGAGGCAAACAGCGGACTGCGTTCGGTCAGGGCACAGTCTACTTTCGTCACGGCGCGAAGAGCGAGCCGGGCACAACCGAAGACATCGCCAGCGCCTTGGAACGCAAACTCGAGTCCATTAGAAGAGATTGGCTTGCTGGAGTCCGGAAGGTCGTTCAAGCCCCTGCAGGGTCGCAAGTCTCCGTCTTGCCTCCCGACGTTCGCCAGTCGGATTCGCCTGACGCGGCACCCATCAAAATCACAGACGACCCGGCTGCTCCGGCCTATCGTCTCGTGGACCCGGACAGTTCCCACCCTTTTCGGCAGAAGGAGGTTATGTCCGAGGTCCGCAAGCAACTGCCAGCTGGCTCCGAGTTCAACTCCTACGACGTTGTCGCGATTCGCCATGTCCACGGTATCGACGACAACCTAAAGTTTTCGTACAAGCCTAAATTCGCCTCACGTCAGTACAGCGAGAGCTTTGTCGCGTGGCTCGTTTCTCAGGCGCAAGCGGATCCGGAGTTCTTCAAGAAGGCGAGGGTCAAGTATCGTGAGACTGGGGCTAACGTCTAACAACCGGTTGCGGCGAACGGCGCTACGCGCAGCTGCTGATGCGCATCATTATCCCCTGCCTTCTCCTCGCCCAATTCACCAAAAGATACCAGTGTAGAAATTCCTCCACGAACCGGCAGGCGACCAACCTGTCGAGGCAATGCAGACCCTTCTTTTTACCGTTCCGTCACGTCTTGCGTCCGGCGGCTGCCGGGCGTGTGACGTGACGGTTTTCTCTGGTTGTCCTCAGACCATCATGTTAGCGCGGCAGGTCACGCTCCCACAGTATCCGACCACCACCGTTAAGACCTGCCGCAACCTCAATATCCGAGGGCGAGGAAGAAAAAACCATTAGACACCTGCGCCCTTAGCACGTTATCTATTATGATGCTTTTTTCGAGTGACATGAGGACACTGCGGCTGTTTGGCTATTTGTGCTTGGTGTCTATGGCGCTGACCCTGGCACTGGTGGGTTGCAGCAAAAGCACCGAGCCTGAGCCGCTTATCAATCAAATCTACCTGCCGGAGCAACTGGAGGCCAAGGGAGGGCAGAGCTTTAGCGTGCCCGTCTCGTTTGACAACGAGGTGGCGCTGACGCAAGTAAATGTCCCACTGCTTTTCCCCTCGAACATCATTCATTTTGATTCGGTATCGTTCCATGGCAGCCGGGTCGATCATTTCGATTTCAAGATGGTTTACGCGGATGGGGACACGATCCTGATCGGAGTTTTCGGCGTGATTGACGACACGATTTCTGTTGAGCCGGGCCGAGGTTTGCTTGCAACGATCCATCTGCGGGTATATGGCAATGCGCCGGAAACGACATTCGTTCTCAATACCTTTGACTCTTGGAGACAGCCACTCAGTTTCTTCGATGTCAACCTTAAACGGTTACCGACACCGCTATTCAGATCTTGTCAAGTTCATGTTGAGACGATTCTTCCCCCCGAACCCAGTGGTCAAGCACGGACCTGGAGTTGGGTAGGTAGAAATCCCTGAGGGTAGACTCTTGGAATGGTGACGTGCGCTCATCGGGGTTCCGACCTATTCGGTCATGCAAAAGATCCCTTCACGAACCGGCAGGCGGCCAACCTATCGAGGTTGAAGCTCCCCTTGGATGCTGAAAGTTGACGCTGATGACTGAATCCGCACCTACCATCCGCGCATTGACTCTTGCCTTCCGCCTCGAACTAATGTAACTTCATCACGCATCACCAATTGCCGGAGTGGCGAAATTGGTAGACGCAAGGGACTTAAAATCCCTCGCTCAGTAATGGGCGTACCGGTTCGATTCCGGTCTCCGGCATGTTAAATAGCACGCTGATTTGTTGCAGTTCAAGGGGTAACGGGAGCTTGAAGAAGTGACAGATGGCTTTTCTGTCGTTTGGATAGACGATTATCTTCTGGACAAGACTCTTGAAAATCCGCTTCATCTGGGCCGGTTGGGCGGCAGCAATTGCCTCATCGATCTCGTCGACATGGCTGATAATCGTCCGCGCCACTGAGTCTACGTCCCATGATTCTTGCCCCCTGCCTCAAGGGCGATTTTCTGACTTTCGAGCCGCAGACGTTCCCTGCTCAGATCATCAAGCCGACCCTTGACGAACTGAAAGTCCATGCCTCTCTCAACAGAGTCGAGAAAGTTCTGTGCTCTCTTTTGTACGTCAGTAAGTTTGTCACATACACTGGCGGGGCTTGGCTTTTGACCATCAATCTTGTGGCTCAATTTCTCACGAACCAGTTGCTCCAGTTGTTTTCGGTCGACGACGTCGAGAACCAACTTCTTGACCTTCTTGATTACGAAATCCTTATTGTCGTACTCAAAATTGCACCGTCTTTGGCATACGTAAGCGGTGCCCAGACATCACGAAATAGTGACCGGAAGGGGACAGATTCTACTGTGGTTTCAGGAGGTTTCTGACTCTCTCTATGAGCAGGATCAGAGTGTACGTCGTCAAATCAATTCGGACACGCGGCATTGGAAGTTAGTATTCGGTCTGAACGTTGGCAATCAACTTCTCTTTCCCGGCACGCGGCATGCGCTTAATTCTGCGCTCCAAGATGAATGCCTCCCTCAAAGTCGCAACTCCGACATGATATACCAGTTGCACTGGTCCGCGTCCGCGCGTATAGCGGGCGCCGGTACCGTGATTGTGAGCTATGACTCTCTTGTCGAGATCGGTAGTCTGGCCGGTATAGTAGGTGCCGTCACCGCAGCGTAGGATGTAAACGTGATATGACACGCTTTCCATGTTATGTAAGACAGGCGTTTGAGCAAACTACAAATTTGCAGGCGCGGCCGCTTCCGGGAAAAGAGTGCCCCATCAGATCCGTGTCTGACGGAGGCGGTGAATCACAATTAGAACTTGCCGCAGATTCAAATCTCTCGCAATCTTGCCTATATGTGTTTGCCGTCAGCTAAATCTGGACAACACCCGATTCAACCGCTGGACACGATACTTCTGGCGATGGGAATCTTCTACGGCGGCATAGCGGAGATTTTCACCGGCTGCCACCTCTGTAAGTCCGAATTCATTTGGGCGCTCCGCAACGCGGAAACCTATGATCGCTCATTCGTGCTGGCAGAACTGTTTAAGGGCGTCACCAATAACAAAAAAACCCCGGGCGAAAACGCCCGGGGCCATAAGTCAGTGAGTCAATCCCTCCAGCTAAGGACTACGATATTCCATACTTCGAAAAGTGATAGATCGGCAACTGCGGGTTCGAGCCCCTCACTGTCGCCTGAACCTCCCACAGCTTGGTGGTGGGATTGTAGTAGAAGAGCACCGCGGTGGAAGAGTTCAAGATATGCTGATTGGGCTGGCAATAGAGCGGGAAGTCGAAAGTCTGGCCATTGGGACTACAGTCCAGCATCCAGAACTCACCAAATGGCGCCTGATACTTCGTAACACGGATCTTGAGAGTGACCGACTGCGTCACCGCCATATACGGTAACGAAAATCCGATCTTCTCCACACCATGCACCATGTCAATCTGGGCCCCCCACTTAGTTACTGTCTGAATCAGAGTGGTGTCAAAAAGGACCGGGCAGCCGTCGATGTTGATTCCGGGTCCGCGATCGGCACCGCCACCATTGAAAAACTGATTCAACCAATCAAGTTTGTCCTGATTCGGATTTCCGTTTTCCGGAGCGACGGCGTTGGATGTACACCCTCCAATTGCCAAGGACTCAGATACGGCCAATACAACCATTAACGTCGCAATGAACCAAGTACGAAACGGTGATATCTTCAAATTTCCTCCTTCCGGGTTCTTGCAGACCCTGTGGCGGTCAACGACCAATCAATTCTGTCAGGAGTGTTGCAAAGTGGCTGCCAAACTGTTTCATCCGGCAACAATCCCTTGTACTCAAAATAACGCGTTGATACAGAGCGCCTTACGCGGGCGTTCTGTGGTCGATTCCTGAACAGCCGTTTTGAACACTGATTTTTCCGGGAAAAATTAAGGGATTTGGACAACACTCTGTGGTGAGAAACCAATGGCTCTTCCGGTTGTGGGCAAAACAAAAAAGCCCCGGACGAAAACGCCCGGGGCCATTAGTCAATCGGTCAGTCCCTCCGGTAAGTTGCTATGATATCCCGTACATGGAGAAATGGTTAATCAGCAGATTCGAGTTGCTGGAAGCAGTGATCTGCTCCACCTCCCACAATCCTGTGGCTGGATTGAAATAGTAGAGGACTGGGGAGTTGCTCTCAGTTACTTCCTGGTTAGGAGTTACTTCCAGCGGTTTGGCAAAAACGGTGCCATTCGGTCCGCAGTCAAGCAGCCAAAAAGAGCCAAACGGCGCCTGATACTTCGTAGCGTGAACAGCCAGTGTGGCCGCGCTCGACAAGGCATCTTTGGGAAGGCTGAATGCGATTTCTTCCTTGCCGAATACGATTTTGAACTCGTCCTTGGAACTATTGACCTGCTCGGTAACCACAGTGTCGAACAGGACAGGGCACTCGCCCAGCCCGGGTCCCTGTTGCGCCCCGTTAGGCGAGAAGAATTCGTTCATCCAGTCCAGTTTGCTCTGAATGAGACTATCGTTTGGCGCGACAGCATTTGACGTACATCCCCCAACAAACGCCAAGGAAATGGAGATAGCGAACAGCACCGCCAAAATCGAAACGTACCGTTTACTACTCATCAAACTATCCTCCTTTCGGCCCCTTCGGGCCTCCTAGTGACAAAGCACCTTTGTTCTTCGGCGACTACTGTTGCAAGGAGGCTGCCAAACTGTTTCATCCTGTGACATTTTCCGGAACACCTTTCAAGTACTTGGAATTCAGACAGTTACAGTCATCTGATTTGTGCAGTTCTTGCGCACTGCTTTTGAACAGGTCGAATTTCGGTGAAAACTGGGGGATTTGGACAAGTGTTTACCGGATCAATCCCACAGGTGTGGTTCCGGCAATCTGCATCATTGTCTCGTGGAAGAACTGGAAATAGCGGGAATTCATCAGTCTCTGGAATATCTGTTCGCCGTTTGTCGAGAGGAAGTCATCAAGCAGAACCTTGAGATTGTTTGCCGTTTCGGCCCTTGAATCAGGGTTTGTCTCATAGAGGCGGACATAGCACTTCAGCGCCAACTCGAATTGTCGCTGTCGGGAGGCGTAGGCGGCGCATTCACGGTAGTGCGGCAAGGCCGATGCCGACTGCCCCATGATGCGCAACATCTCCCCGGTCAGGAATTCGGCTTCATACCGGGTGCGATCTGACTTGGACTCTTGCGCGAATTTGACTAACCGATCGATTGCTTGCCCAGCTTCCTGCGCGTTTCGTTCGCCGATCAAATAGCGGCAAAGCCCAATAGTTCCTCTGACCCTGAATTCAAGTGAGCCAACCGCTTCCGCTTTCTGAATGGCAGTCTCGTAGAGCTTCCTCGCCTCGTCCCGTTGCTGGCGATAGTAGGCGAGTTCAGCGAAGCGCACGCACATTTCCGCCTCCAACTCTTGATCACCGCTTTCGCGAGCGAATTTCGCCACTTCCACGTACCTACTATCGGCATCATCGAACTCGCCCAGAAGCAGATTAAGATCACCAAGATTCCCGACCGTATAATAGTGCGGATGCGTCTCACCCAGTTTGATGAAGATTCGATCGGCAGAATTGTACAACTCAATTGCCTCGCGATAATGGCCGCCGCCAACTAATAAACTCGCTAGATTGCCGCTCTCATAAGCCTGATTGCGACGGTCTCCAAGTTCAATGAAAACTTCTTTGGCCTTACCGGCCAGGCGACGCGCTTCCACATAGTCACCCATATCCCCGGCTATAATCGCCAGATTGTTGGCAACCCTGGCCTCGGCATACATGGAGCCGTTGCCTTCCTGAAGCTTCAGGCTCTTAACGAAGCAATCGCGTGCTTCCGCCAGCATACCGCCAACCCAATAGGCCAGCCCGAGGCCATTGTAGGCGTCTGACTCAACGCAACAGTTGTGACTTGAATGCGCCAACTCCACCGCGCGTTTGCCCGCCGACCGAGCTTCGGGCAATCGGCCGGTTCTTCGCGATAACTCACCGAGCAGCGAATAGGTATCGGCCAGTAGCGACGTGGATGAAGTGTCTTCATCGAGACGAACAAGACGGTTCAAGACCTGTCGGCAACGATTGTACTTCGATCT
>JAPLUP010000426.1 GCA_026397575.1 Candidatus Zixiibacteriota bacterium | reverse complement strand
GAAATAACAGATAAGTGCCAGTACTAATAGTTGCAGAAAGCGATTGAGAAGTTGCCTTTTGGTCATAACACTAACGAAGAGCTACAATACAGTCAGAGCGATTGAAAGTCAAGCGGATCGGTGAGGCAGTATTACGGCACGACTGCAGCAGGTTTATCGCAAGAGGACGATAGCAGTTGCTGAGCTCATAGCCATTCACCCATAGCGGACATGACGACCTTTCCTCCGACAGAGACGTCAACGGTTTGGTCGTGCGCTGTTGCTTCGAGATACAACAGCGATGGGCGTCCGATCTCGTATCCCTGCTCGGCGCGCACGCTAATCGAATCCCTGCCGAAATAGCGATACTTGGCCAAATAGCCGGCAAGGCAACCGTTGGCGCTGCCGGTTGCTGGATCTTCCGCAACTCCATAGAAGTCTGCAAAGAAGCGGACACTGATTTGATCTTTGCCCTCATGCGACTGCGGGCAGAAAATCAAGATCGCTTTTGCCTCAGTGTTCGCAACCAGATCAAAATAGAGCCGACGATCAATCACGGCCCGCTGCAACGTCCGCAGGTTTCGCAATGGGACGATAATCGCCGGCAGACCGGTCGAGACTTCCTGAATCGGGAATCGTGAATCGATATCTTCCACGGACAAACCGACGGTCTTGGCAACGTTGTCACTTTCAAGAGTCTGCCCGAATGTGGGGGGTTGCTGTCTCATCCATAGTAGGTCCGGTCTGCCGTCAACATAGTTGAATGTCACCGGAATTTCACCAATCTTCAAATCCAGCACTAAGCGTTCAATCGGCTGCCGAATAATTTCCTGCTGAATCACAAAGGCTGTCCCCAGCGTCGGATGTCCGGCGAAGGGAACCTCTTCTCGAGGCGTAAAGATTCGAACTCGGAAACTGCCATTTTCCGGCTGCTCAGATATGATGAAAGTCGTTTCTGAAAAGTTGGTTTCACGGGCAATCTGTTGCATCTCCGCGTCATCTATTCCCTCAACATGCCGAAATACCGCCAATTGATTGCCTGCATAACGTTTCTCGGCGAATACGTCGAGAATGTAGAATGTCGCCCTAGCCATTATCTATCTCCTTAAGTCAGTTTCTGTCACCGTGCAGGATCATTTTCTGGCACGAGTTCCAATTCCATGAAAATTGCGCCGGGCACCGGATTGTAGCGATACGCTACCGTCTCTCTGAATCCCAGTGTCCGGTAAAGCGCAATCGCCTCACTCATGCTCGGCAGCGTGTCCAGCCGCATGCGATGATAGCCGATTCGACGAGCTTCGGCAATGGTTGCCTCAGCCAGCTTTTTACCCAGTTTTTGTCCACGTGCTTCCGGTCGCACGTAAAGTCGTTTCATCTCGCAAGCCTGCTTATCGATCCTTCTGAGCGCCACACAACCAATCGCCGTTTCGCCATCGTGTGCCAACAGCAGGCATCCGTCAGGAGGAGCATACTCGCCCGGCAGTTCCCGTAACTCATTTTCAAAGTCCTGAAAGCAAAGGTCAAATCCGAGAGCAGCGGCATATTCACTGAATAGTTTGCGCGCCACTTCAATCTCTGTCTCTCGGACCACTTGTATAGTTTGCATTAAATCAACCTCTTCGCGGACTGTCCGCCACACCTGAATTCTACGGAAACACTTGCATGAGGTTGCGACGGAGGAGAATCAGAATGATCGGACTGCTGCAAAATGAGGATTCTTGTTGATTATGGAGAATATGGGTGAGATATTGCGGAGAAATGAGTTTGAAGCAGAAGGAGAGATAGGGGAACCGGAAGCTGAACAACCGCAAGGTGGCGGAGTATAGCAGTGACAGCGATGCTCGTTTTGGTTGTAAGGGGAAGGAGACGTTCTGGTTTGGTTACAAGCGATAGCTGTTGGTGGATATGAGCGGTGGCCTGATCAATCAGGTGTCGGTGACGCCGGCGAACGTGGTTGAATGAGAGGCGGTGGTGGCCCAGGCGAAGGTAGTGGTGGTGGCGGCGGATTCCGTTGGCGTGATGGAGAGGGTGGTGGCCCTCGGGGTGGTCGCGGTGGATTCGAAATGCCCAAGAAACAGGAAATCTGGTTGAAAGTACAACTGACCGGAACGGGTGCCGCGGTTGCTGTGCCCTCGGACAAGAAGTGATCTCGGGCACAAACAGCAGGCTTTTCACAACGCTATATGGCCATAGTGAAGCGCCATAGCAAAGCGCCGTCAGGAATCCGTCCTGACGGCGCTATCTTGTTGCTGTCATTCCAGCCCCGTATCAAAGTACGGGGTAGACTACAGCTGGAATCCAGAACTTCGTGCTCGGCGTACGTCCTCGTGCGCCGAGCTGCAACAACACTCTACTTACATCCCGCACACGGCGCTGCTCCGCCTGAGAAGATGTACGATATCAAATACACCACATCCGAGATATCAACCATGCTGTCACAGTTTGCATCACCAGCGAGCAATGGCGATGGTGCCGAACCGCCGGAGAAGATGTAGGCGATCAGATAGACGGCATCCGAGATGTCTACGCTACCATCACTGTTGGCGTCACCACAAACATAGTCGCAGGCATCGCCTTTTCCGTCAGCGTCGGTGTCGGTTTGTAGTGGATTGGCAACAGTCGGGCAATTGTCGCAGGCGTCACCTTTGCCATCGGAGTCGGTGTCTGTTTGTAGTGGATTGGCAATAGAAGGGCAGTTGTCGCAGGCATCACCTATACCGTCCGCGTCCGTATCTGTCTGAAGAGGATTCGCCAGTGCAATGCAGTTATCGCAGACATCACCGACACCATCGGCATCGCCGTCTGTTTGCAAAGGATTGGC
>JAPLUP010000335.1 GCA_026397575.1 Candidatus Zixiibacteriota bacterium | reverse complement strand
ACTGTTGGTGAGACGGCCTTGGTAGTTGATCAGTTGCGGGACGGCAGCATGGACAGTCCAGACGCTGCTCAGGGTCAATGTTGCCGCTACAATTGCCAGAAAGACAGTTTTTCTCATGGTACCTCCAGATCACTTGTTGCTTGATCCGTTTTGATGGTGAGTTGGGAGATATCTATCATACTTCGTTCTTCTCCCGATCAGCGAACCAATCCTCGCCGGATTACGGCCGTTTCGGATATCTACCTATTGTTGTTCTCTTTCAGTCTCTCAATCTCCTTGTTCAGATCACCGAGCTTGCGCTCAAAGTCCTTGCGCATTGACTCGATTTGCTTGGCCATTAGCGCAGCGCCCGCGGCGTCGCTCCTCTCCTGTTCAGGATTGTCGGTGTAGTCGCCAGACTTGAACCCTCCGTACCAAGTAGGGAAAAACATCAAGGTCATACTGGCGTTGCCGGCCACGCCGCTGCCGGCATTAAGCCTCTTACCGAGAAAATAGAAAGTATTCAGACCCGCGTCGACTGTGAAGTACCCGTGGACGGTTAGACAGTTGTCGTAGTTTGCGGCAGTCGCCAAGGGTGGTACGCCCCACGCATAGGTTCCTAGCTCGAAATTATTGGACACGTTCGACACCCCCGTCAGAACGTAATCTCCTATTCCCACAGTGTGTGTCAGTATGAATGTTCCGGTCGCGATGACGACAACCAGACCATCTGACGGGCAAACGATGGATCGAGTGATGATCGTTGTGATCGTCGTGTCAAGAATCGCGGAAGTTGTACGCCGGTAGTTTACCGCCCCCGCCTCGTTCGAACACTCCGTACTGTTGATGGCTCCTTCGGGCAACATCACGCTGGAATCCCCGTTCTCACTCATATCGAAAATCGCGCTACGGCTGTTGCCGAGGACGCTGACCTTCGGCTCCTCTGTACCGGTGTTGCCATCGACATAGAAGCCTGCAGTACCGGCTGCATTGCGTGCGATGGAAAGCAACCCTCCCGGCTCGGTGGAACTTTTCAGAAAGGCGGAGGAGTTTCCGGCTTCATCACGGACTTGTACCGTTCCGCCAGTCGAGCTACCGAATAGCTGCACGATTGGAAGTGAAGTCAAACTGCTGTACAGATTCAGTGCACCGGTTGTTGTTGAGGCTTTGCCAAGGACGAGCTTGTTTGTTTGCACCGAGTCTGTGGCGCGCAATCCTCCGGCGACATCAAGTCGGAATGCAGGATTGGTGGTGCCAATGCCGACGCTATCGCCAATTGTGCTTAGGCTTACCGTAGTTCCGTCGTCGGTCCAACCGGATGATCCACCGTTCGTCGCGTACGTCGCCGTATCCGCCGACTTGGCATGGTAAGAATAGGCTACGCTGACTATCGGAATCAGAGTCGATGCCGCCGGGCCACCTTGCATCTGAATTCCCAACCAACGCTTCAGACCGTCTTCGAAGACTCTGTAAATGATCGGATTCACCGAACCCAGCAACACCTGGAACAGCCCATCTTGGACCACGACTCCCGAGTGAGTCTCGGTCCAGAGATCATGGCTGCCTGTACTATCTGAGTAAATCGTGAATACAAGTGACACCGTCGTGTCCAGTGGCGCGCCGACGCTGCTGGTCAGGCGGCCCTGGTAACTGATCAACTGAGGTACCGCAGCAGAACCGCTGACGGAAATGAACATCGCGGCTGCGATCAGCATCGCAGCCAGTTGCCGAGTGTGTTTCATATCATTCCTCCGGTGCGAGTAGGGTTCCAAGCGACGAACAGAACGACATAGCAAGCCGTCGCCCAGGAGAGAGACTAAGATACCCACAAACGTGGCGTGAACGAATCAGAATTAAGATAACCACGATTGTCTGAAAGTCAAGTGCTTTTGCCGTCAGGATTCCCTGTCTCACGCGATATGCAGCGCCGTGACAGTGAACTGACTGGGGTGGACCGTACACGCCATGTGGCCGTACGGAAACAAGGAGATTGGGGCAACCGCAAAGGTTGCCCCAACGAAATCATCTGAGACTCTGTCTATGCTTTCGGTTTCTCGGGTTGAGAGACTTTACCCGTCAGAGCCGCAGCTAACGCTTCGATGGCGTTGCCGCCACTGCCGGCGACCAGGATGTTTGGCATAAACGGCTGTTGGCCTTTGGACAAGGCGTTGGCGATGTTGACCCACATCGTGCCTTGCATACCAAGCGCCTGCACCTGTTTGGCATACGCTTCGGCGTTGGCCAGACCGACCGAGCGTGGTTCGGCGCCCTTTGCCAAACCGACTTTCTCAAGGTAGGTTGCTTCACCATCGGCTTGCGCTTTGCGCGCTTCGGCGTTGTTCTTCTGGATGTCGACGCCGACTCTCGCTGATGCAAGATCTTTCTGCATATCCGCCGTACCGCGAGCGGCTTCCATCTCAACACGTTGATCTTGCGCGGCTCTTTCCTTTTTGTAGGTTTCGATTTCCTGATTGGCGATTTCGCGCGTGGTCAAGACTTTCACCAGTTCATCAGGGAAAACTACGTCCTGAATGTAGACGCCCTTGGTCTCAACCTGATAGACGGCGAGCTTCTCGGTGATCAGCGCCAGTGCCTTCGCTTGCACTTCACCACGAGTCTCAATGAACGCGATGGCCGGCATACTTTGCAACTTGTCGCGGAAGTGGTTGCCGACAGCCGCCTGCAAAACCTCATTGACTAGATTCTGCATCGTGCCGACCATGGAAATCACGCGCGGTGCCAGCGTGTCGGGGACATGGATCTGCACCTGCAGATCGATGTTGAATATGAACCCCTCGCGCGATTTGGCGACGATTTGCTTCAGTTCCCGGTCGAGGTTGTGCGCCTTGGAAGTTGCATCGGCCCAGTTGAGCGTGAGGATGGCTGTCGGGACGATCTCGGGATTGTAGATACGCGGGTTGATAGCGTATTTGCCGGTGCGAAATGGTTCCTGCCAGACGCCGCGATGCCCCGGTCTGACCAGAGAGCCATACTTAAACGTCGAGCCGGAAGTGTCCTGCGTTGCCAAACCGACATAAGATTTGATCACCGCAACTTCGCCCTGCTCGATAATCAGCATCGGTACCAACTCGACTCTGACCAGAAATGGATTGAGGTTGTAAGCGCCATACAGCAGCACATCGTGTTGCAGGCCGATCTTGCCGCCGGAGTCGAGGAATTTCTGGAAGTCCTGGAAGTTGTTGTGAATGTTGTTCTTGCTGGCAAGGATAACTTCCATAATGTCGGCGTCGGTCTTGCCCTGCTGCTCCATCTGCCAGAGGTCATCAAACCCACCGAGACGGCAAGCGATATCGCCGGCCTCCAGAGGCGGACCCTCATAGGCTGTCACGACACCGACCACGTCGCCAATTTCAATGGCTCCGCCATGAGGTTTAGGTTCGATTCGAACGACTTCAAGCTGCTGCGGTGTCAGGCCAAACGAGGTCGGAGACAACCCTTGGCTCTCGCGGTTGAGCCGGCGCTGGATATCGGGATCCACCGGCATGCCGAATACCTTGGCTTTGGTAATCACGAGAAACGCCACCGGATGAATCGGGACTAACGATCCCGGAGGTAATACCGGTCGTTGCACACCTTTTTGGCCGCCACTAACAACGAATTTAGTGACATCTGAGAAATTGCCAAACTCAGGCTTGTACGCCGCAGACTTGGCGCCGGTCGGGAGCGCTTGACCGATTTGCGCGATCACGACGCCGATTTCCCCCGCCGGTATTTGAACCCAAGGGTATTTGCGAACACCGTAAAGGACCCAGAATTTGAACCGGAATCCCGGCATGAGCAAGTCGGCCTGATAACCGGCTTCGCCCCGGAAAGCGATCGGGTTGCCTTCGGAGAGTTTCTTGAACGAGAAGCGCTTGGAGACCAATCCGAGCTCGGTCTGCCCGATACTCCGTATCGAAGGCAGAATTAGTAGCGCCAGGAATATGACAACTCCGAGCGCAATTTGATAGTTCAAAACATTTGTCATGCTACCTCTCTAGCAGTTGTCTTGGTAGTGCGCAGACACACGTGTAGGATTTTCCCCGATGCGTTTCGTCTGCGCGATATCGGGGCAGGCGCCACAGCCTGCCCTAAGAAT
>JAPLUP010000170.1 GCA_026397575.1 Candidatus Zixiibacteriota bacterium | reverse complement strand
TGTGAAATAATCCTTAAGCCACGCGAGGTGGAAGTGAAATACATCATACTGCTTTTCCTAACCTGCTTGTCACTTTGCTTATCTCAAGCATTACTGGCGCAGACCGCATCGTCGGATCCTCCCGCGGAAGCTGCATTGGTTCCATCAGAGCCGCCGGCACCTCCTTCTAATGTAAGAGTGAGTGACCTACCAAACGACGACGGCCACGGTATCCGTGTGACATGGGATTTGTCACCCGATGACGGTGCCGGAAGATCGAGCGTCATTAGTTACGACATCTATCGTGCACCGGCGCTCGACGCTCCTGATTCGTTATGGAAGAAGGTTGGGACTGTCGTTTTGGGAGTCAAATCCTATGCGGACAAGGGCGAGCGCGATTCCGGTAGCCGCGACTACCTGCCTAAGCACACTAACCTGTATTATCGTGTCTGTGCTGTTGGCGCCGGCGTACGTAGCGCAGCCGCTACTGCCGGCCCCGTTCAGGCAGCCGATAACTGGTTCAATGATTTGAAAGTGCCTGAGGCGATCTTCTGCATCGTGTTCCTGATACTGACGGTGAGATTCATCAATATGGCAAAAAAAGGCATTGATCTCTATGTGCGACCTCTGGCAGGTATCGAAGCCATTGACGAAGCCATCGGTCGCGCCACGGAAATGGGCAAACCGATTCTTTACGTGCTGGGCATCGGGACTGCCGGAGACATTGCCACCATCGCCTCGTTTACCGTGCTCGGTCGCGTGGCACGCAAAGTGGCTGAATACCAGACCTCGATGATTGTCCCGTGCTGTGATCCCGTCGTCATGACCATCGCGCAGGAGACTGTAAAAACGGGTTATGCGGACGCTGGACGACCGGATGCATACAAAGAAGACTCCGTCTACTATGTCACGAGTCAGCAGTTCCCATTTGTCGCCGCCGTCAATGGAACAATACTCCGCGAAAAACCGGCGACCAACATTTACCTGGGCTATTTCGCCGCCGAATCGTTGTTGTTGGCGGAGACCGGTGTCCTTGCGGGTTCGATCCAGATCGCTGGCACCGACCAGGTTTCACAGCTACCTTTCTTTGTTGTCGCCTGCGACTACACTCTGCTGGGTGAGGAACTGTATGCCGCCAGCGCCTATCTCGGCCGAGAACCACTGCTTCTGGGAACACTGAAGGCGCAGGATTATCTCAAGGCAATCGTTCTGGTATGCATGGTTGCTCTTCTCGCTCTCAGAGTTATCACCGGAGCGGATGTCATCAGTAAACCCTTTGACGCGCCCTGGTGGTGAGGAGGTTTGGCATGAAACGACAAATTCCTTTGGTACTGGTCTTCACTTTCGGTGTGCTACTGGCTATCCAGTACTTTGTGCCGTCGGAGCCCTCCCAGCGGGGCTATGAGTTTGTGCTCGACTGGATCACAATCATCGGCATTTTCGCCATGGTGCTTGGCATCTGGTCGCAGATTCACGTAGGTTACTACAAGATCAAGCATCGTTCCGAGGACTGGCAATACAGCGTTGTCACGCTGGTTTCTATGTTTGCGATGATACTTTTTGGGTTGTCCTTTTTCGGCGGGTTGCATGGTACGATATTTCGCCTGATATACAATAATGTCTTTATTCCGATACAGGCGACCATTTTCTCTCTGCTTGCTTTCTATATCGCATCAGCGTCCTACCGCGCATTTCGCGCCCGTTCCGCCGTTTCCACGGTGCTGCTTGTCGCCGCTCTCCTGTTGATGCTGCGAGTGATACCGACGGGGCCGCTTGCAGATCCGATCAATCAGATCGGAAGCTGGATGTTGTTGGTGCCAAATCTGGCCGCCAAACGAGCAATCCTTATCGGTGTCGGAATGGGGGGCGTTGCCACTGCGCTCAAGATTGTGCTGGGTATTGAACGTTCTTACTTGGGCAAGGATTGAGAGGAGAATGGCATGACATTGCATGATAGGCTATTGGCTCTTGACCGCCGCTGGGTTTTCGCAGTCCTGACGTTGTTCGTAATCACCCCATTGTTTATCAAGTTTTCTGTTCCCGTGACTCCAGTCAAGGAAGTCAGGGAGATCTACGATTTCATCGAGGGCTTGAAGCCGGGAGACTATATCCTGCTTTCCCTCGACTACGATCCGGGTTCACTGGCGGAACTGCATCCGGTGGCTTATGCCATGCTGGAGCAGTGTTTCGCCAAGAGACTCAAGGTCATCACTCTGACTCTGTCGCAAACCGGCGCCCAGATGGTTGAAGAAGCCGTCAAGGACGTGGCGGATTCCTGCAAGCTCTACCACGGATTTACGCCCGAGCGCGGGATCGACTACGTCTACCTTGGCTACAAACCTTATCCCGGTCTGATCATCCTCGGCATGGGAATGAACTTCCGAATTCCCTTCCCGCAGGACTACTACGGCACTACTCTTGATTCAATTCCGATGATGCGGGGGATCAAGAATTACGACAACGTCAAAGCCGTGATCAATCTGTCCGCTGGTAACGTCTCTGATTATTGGGTTGCTGACGGCAATGCGCGCTATGGTGTGAAGCTGGCGCTGGCGATGACTGGCGTCATGGCGGCGGACTATTATCCCTATTATCAATCGAGGCAGATTTTTGGAATCATCGGCGGCATGAAAGGGGCGGCAGAATACGAGAAACTCTGCAAGAACCCCGGCACAGCGGCGGAGGCGATGAAAATACAGGTGTTCGCACATGTTGTGATAATCATCTTTATCATCATCGGAAACCTGGCTTACTTTCTTGGGAGACGCAAGACTGCCCCGACGCAGGAGAGTAGATAATGGAACAGACTGTTAGCATGGGCACGATTCTTTGGACGACGGTAGGTGTCTTCTTGACACTCTGCATGTTTTCGTTTCTTTACAAAGACAATCCTTTCTACAAATTCGCCGAGCATTTGGTGGTCGGTGTGTCCGTTGGTTATTGGGCCATTCTGCTCTATTACAACGGTGTCAATCCCAATCTCTTCAGCCACTTGTTCGTGTTTACCAATGACCCGACCACGGGAGCAGAGTTCAACTCCTGGAAACCGAAATTCGACGAGATTTACTATATTATTCCCGCGCTGCTCGGCATTGCCATGTGGACGCGATTTTCGCGCAAGTATTCGTGGATCAGTCGTTATCCGCTTGCGCTCTATCTTGGTATTTCCAGCGGTATTGCCATTCCCGTTACCATGAAGAACAATGTGTTGTCACAGCTTCGCGGAACGGTGGTTGGGCTCGGATTCGACTGGTCTACTTCGGGATTCCTTGGTGTTCCGCAGGGTATCTGGGACATTGTTGTCGTGATTGGTACAATATCATCCCTGATCTACTTCTTCTTTTCCAAGGAGCACAAGGGCGCTTGGGGCGGAGCCGCCAAGCTGGGAATCTACACGCTGATGATCGGGTTTGGCGCGACTTTCGGGTACACGGTCATGGCGCGTATCTCGCTGCTGATTTACCGAATACAGTATGTTCGCGACTGGTGGAAGATGATCTTCTAAGATGAGCACGGAGTTCACTTGGAAGTTACTCATTACCAATGTACTAGAAGAGAGCTGGAATTATTTTGAAAAAACTAGGAATTTTGCAAAAAAACTGTTGACACGGTAAGTTACACGGGTTAAATTAGTTGCAACTGGAAGTTTTTGAGAGGTGGTCATAGGTGAGTGGCTCTCTCATTTGGTTGAGTTTTTAACCTTGTTGCCAGGGAAGGCGGGGATGGCAAAAATTACACTGACCAAGACGCGCCGCAGGCGAAAAGAGTCTCTTTCCCCTGAAGATGCTAAGCGGAGGCGGCAGGACTATCAGCGCCAATACTACTTGGCGCATCGCGAAAAGGCCAAGGAGTATCAGCGTCAATACAATCTGCTGCACAAGAAGAAACAGCGGCTCCCCGGAGCGAAGGGGCGGAATGCGATGGAATTCAAGCGCGATATCATGCGCATGACGTACAACACGCACGACCTCATGCATTCGCCGGCTGAGAAAACCTTGAAAATGCTGCAAAAAATCATCGCCGGCGAGAAGATGTTCACCATGTGATCGTGGAATCGCCACTGACAAATTTCTGGTGCTGCAGCTCGGTTCTGGGTGTAGAATCGCTGCGGCGCTTTTATTTTGGAGCAATTTGTCGTAAAAAGTGAGTAAGAAACAAATCATCAGCGAGACTGGATATAGCCCATGGCACAAAAAAAGGTAATGGTTAAGAAAGCGCGAAAGGCGATCGGCAAGCCCAAAGCGATTGCGCCGAAAGCGATGAAACCTCGCAAGATTGGGGTTCAACTCAAAGAACTGCCTGTGGAGACGAAGAAGCCGATCCCTTCCAGCGGTGGCAAGTACTTCTACTATTTCGGAGTTGGTAAGGCCGAGGGCTCCGGGACGATGAAAGATATCCTTGGAGGCAAGGGTGCCGGTCTGGCGGAGATGATCAATCTCGGTATTCCCGTTCCACCGGGATTTACGATTTCAACCGAAGTCTGCCGAATCTACTACGACAACAAATTGTCACTGCCTAAGTCGTTCGACCGGGAAATGAAGCTGGTGGTGGAACGGCTGGAAAAGGCATTTGGTGCCAAATTCGGCGATGTCAAGAACCCACTGCTGGTCTCAGTGCGCTCGGGCGCCAAGTTTTCGATGCCGGGCATGATGGACACGATTCTGAATCTCGGACTCAATGAAGAAACACTAAAGGGCATCATCGCCAAGACCGAC
>JAPLUP010000636.1 GCA_026397575.1 Candidatus Zixiibacteriota bacterium | reverse complement strand
GGGAAGTGCCGGATTTGGAGGCACCATCGCAAAAGACACCGGCCGAGTTGCCAACAACATCATCAAATCTCAAGGTATCCGGTACAAAGTCATTCTTTGCCGACGTCTCGGAGAACGGCAGAACGAATCTTTCGCAGGGGTTAGCGCTGACCCTTGCCGGAGATATCGGCAATGGGGTAGTCGTCAAAGGGAGCTTTTCAGATCGCGGTCTGCGCGACAGCCGGATGGTCACCAAACGTTTTTCGGAACTGGACAATGTGTATCTTGAGGTGGAATCGCGTCGCCTGAACGGCGTTTTCGGCAGCTATCAGTTCAGGGAAGATCGTTTTCGCTATCTCAATATGAGTCGCAACGTGCAGGGATTGGGTGTCAAGTACCGTGCCGGAAGGGGGACAGTGGAATCTTCGGTGTCGGTGCCGCCGGGGAATTTCTCCGAATATACGTTCACTACGACAGATGGTTTCCATGGCCCGTACCGATTGCGGGGGAAAAACGGCGAGTCGGGAATTGCGGTCATCGAAAACTCCGAGACAGTCTGGCTCAATGGCGCGAAATTAACACGTGGCCGTGATCGCGAATACTATTTCGACTATCCGCGCGGTGAGCTCTATTTCACCGGTCGTGCGGCGATCGACAATCAGGATCGCGTGCGCGTTGATTTTGAGTATCAGCGGCTGGAATATCGCAAGACGCTGGTCACCGGCGCCATTACCGACACGCTGCCCGGCGACAAGGTGCAACTATCAATCGGGTATGCGGGGTTGCTCAGCTCGAAGAATGATCCGCTCGATTTTGCACTCTCCGATTCTGATATCACCGTGCTACAAGCGGCGGGAGATGACGCGAGCAAAGCCGGCGTTCCCGGGGCGCGACATGTCGGCTCGGGTCTCGGCGATTATGACGCTCAGGTTGATACATTGCAAGATACGGTATTCGTCTATGTGGGAGATCGCAATGGCAGCTTCAGCGTGACGTTTAGTCAGGTGGAAGATGGCGACTATATCTATCTCGGCGGCGGGCGGTATCAGTTTGCCGGCAAAGGGCAAGGCAATTATCAGCCGGTGAGGATGCTGCCGTTGCCGGAGGCGGCGCAGGTCGCGGTCGTCAGATCGGAGATTGCTCCGAGTCGTTCATTGCGTTTGTCGAGCGAGATCGGACTTTCCGTTTACGATCGCAATCGATTTTCCTCGCATGGAGATGGTGACAACACAAAGGCAGCCGGATATCTGGGACTTGCCTATGGGAGTAACTCGCAACGCGTCAAGGGCAACGCTTCGGCGGAGTATTTGCCGGCAGGGTTTGCGCGGATGGGGCGATTAGACAATGTGGACGAGAACTACTTGTGGCAACGTCAGAGCCAACAACTCAGCGATCGTCAGCGATATCTCGGTGATATGACTGTCAGTCTGGGGGGACATGATCGGTCGCGGGTCGAGGCGGGTTACACCTCGGAGAAAGACGGATTTGAATCGAAGCGGGTGGGGTTCTCAACGCAACTGGCGCAGGTTGCGCATTCGATGGTCGGTGTTGATTTCAATCTGAGTTCAGCAGTTGACAAGACGGGGGCGAATCGTTTGGTAGAGCTAAGGCCGTCCTATCGGCTTGCGCTAAATCCGGTCGCCCTTACGCTCAAAGGGGACTATGACAACCGCAAAATCGAATTGCATGGAATCGCGACAACATACAACAGCAAACGTGAGGGGGAGATGGGTCTGGAATATGCCGGGGTCTCGGTGATAGCACGGCAGCGGGAGAATTGGCAGAAGCAGTTGTCGTGGGGCCGGATTGACAACAAGCAAGCCTTGATATTCGCCGCCGATCGAACAATGGGTGGCCGCAGCAAGATCAACATCTATGCGACCCTGAACCGGTTCACAAACAGCGACGATCGCAAAACGACCTACCAGACAGGTATGCTAAATCTCGATCTGCCGCAGCTCATAAAGGCTTTGGATATCAGTGCCAATATGCGTCTCAATCGGCGGGGCACCAGTCGGACCAGCAAGACTTACCTGAAGGTTGACCCGGGACAGGGGGACTATGTGTTGATTGACTCTGTCTACGTTGCGCAAACTCATGGC
>JAPLUP010000045.1 GCA_026397575.1 Candidatus Zixiibacteriota bacterium | reverse complement strand
ACACTCTTTCCCTAGACGTGTGCTCTTCCGATCCTGGACGCTGATCTCCAACGTGGCACTTGCGGTGGCGGCGGATGCAGACTACATCAAAGTCAAACGTGGTGACGAGAAGCTGATTCTCGCCGAATCGTTGGCTGACCGAGTGTTGGGCGCAGATTACGAAGTCCTCGATCGGTTCAAGGGTTCAACGCTGGAATACAAGAAATACAAGCCGTTTTTCAACTACTTCGAAGGCAAGTACGACAATATCTGGTATGTCACAGTCGCCGACTTTGTGACGCTTCAGGACGGCACGGGTATCGTGCACATGGCGCCCGCCTTAGGCGCAGACACTCTGCCCAAGGAAGTTGTTGATTATGCCGGTAAGTTCATCAAGGAAGCCGATCCGCTTATCATCAAGGATCTTGACAAACGCGGCATCCTGTTCAAGAAGGAAATCTACGAGCATTCGTATCCGTTCTGCTGGCGCTGCAAATCGCCGCTGATCTACTACGCACGCAAGTCGTGGTACATCAAGACCTCTGAATTCAAGAAACAATTGCTGGAACGCAACGGGGAGATCAATTGGGTGCCCCTTGAGATCGGCACCGGCCGTATGGGGGAGTGGCTGGAAAACAACGTTGACTGGGCGCTGTCGCGCGAACGTTACTGGGGTACACCATTGCCGCTGTGGATTTGCGACAAATGTGACAGAATCACGGCGATAGAATCGATAGAAATGCTCAAGAAATATGCGGTCGATTTTCCGGAGAAACTCGACCTGCACAAACCTCATGTCGATCAAATTCATCTGCAATGCCCCTGTGGCGGCAAGATGAATCGCGAGCCTGAGGTTATAGACTGCTGGTTCGATTCCGGTTCAATGCCGTATGCGCAATATCATTATCCGTTCGAAAACAAGGAACTGTTCGAGGCCAATTTCCCGGCGGACTTCATCAGCGAAGCCACCGACCAAACGCGTGGCTGGTTCTATTCTCTTATCGCGATCGGCACACTGCTGTTCAATAAGTCGCCGTTCAAAAACGTCGTTGTCATCGGCTTCATTCTCGACAAGAAGGGGAAGAAGATGTCGAAGTCGCTCGACAACGCCGATGATCCGTTTGCGGTGGTCAATAAGTATGGCGCCGATGCACTGCGCTGGTACCTGCTGGAGGTCAATCAACCGCACCAGACGACACGTTTTGACGTCGATGGCGTTGCGGAAACCCAACGGAAGTTTCTCGATACTTTGAAGAACACTTATGCTTTCTTTGCGATTTACGCCAATATCGACGGTATCAAAAATGGCGCCGAGCAGCAGTGTGGCGGCGATGTTGGCAGACTGCTGGAGTCGTTGGCAGGCGCGCCACAGGAAATCGATCTCTGGCTGCAGTCGCGACTGGCGAGTTTGACCAAGGATATCGGCGCGGCGTATGATCGTTACGACCTCACTCGCGCCGTGCGGCAGATCGATAGTTTTGTAATCGACGAACTCTCCAACTGGTATGTCCGTCGTTGTCGACGCCGCTACTGGGCATCGGGGGACACACCCGACAAATTCCGCGCTTATCTAGAACTGTACAAGGCGCTGGTGAATGTCGCGCTGATTACTGCGCCTGTGATACCATTCCTGAGTGAGAAGCTCTTCCTCGAACTTGGCAACAAGGGCTCCGTGCATCATCAAGCGTTTCCGTCATTTGACGAGACACGGATTAGCCCCGCGCTTGAGGAGCGAATGGACGCAGCGATCAAGCTGGTTACGCTGGGTCGTTCTGCACGCAATACGGTGCAAATCAAAGTGCGTCAACCACTTCAAGAGATGAAGGTCAAACTGCCGGCTGGTGTGGACGAAACTAATGTTGCACCACTGCTGCAGGTGGTTGCCGAGGAGATAAACGTCAAAGAGATTACTTTCGTCGCCGACACCACGCAGGTGGCGGAATACACGGTAATCCCTAATTTCAAGGCACTTGGCCCCAAGGTGGGCTCGGCGATAAATTCCCTCAAGGCGGCGCTGGCGTCACTGTCTGAAAACGAGATCAAGACGCTGCTGGTGACCAATGAACTGAAGGTCGCCGCTGACGGGCGAACGTTCCA
>JAPLUP010000555.1 GCA_026397575.1 Candidatus Zixiibacteriota bacterium | reverse complement strand
GGTGAGTTCACCAATGAATATGATAACCATGCGGCGCTGACGAACGATATTCACTTGCAGACCGCTGTATTTGCATCCGGGATGCTCGAGTTCGTCGTTGAGAATCGCGCAGCGATCAACGCACAATTGACGGTCACATTCCCGGAAATCACCAACAGCGGCACGCACTTGACCTTGACCATGCCGGTCGGCGCTAATGGCAGCATCCGTCAGACCCATGATCTGTCCGGTTGGACGGTGCAACCGCAGCATGACTCGTTGCAGGCGCAGATGGTCGCCGCCATTCTGTCTTCGGGAGACAACTATGTCACTGTCAATTCAACTGACCGTTTTGGTTTTCGTTATAGCCTGAGCAATCTCGAACTCGCGTCGGCCACAGGTATTATCTCGCCGACGGACATCAACTGGAACGACCAACAGGTTAGTGTCGAGATACCGCGCGGATTCGAAAACGTGTCGCTGGCTCTGGTTGAGCTTGAGATCACGGTGCAGAATCATTCGGAGCTTTCGGGGGATGTCGAGATCAATCTGCAGGCCTCAAACGGCAAGCATCTGACCGTAACCGGCAGCGTTACCGGCGGTTCGTCAAGCGCACCTTCAGTCAATAGAATCGTCAGCGATCAACTGGCCGATCTCCTCACGCCGCTGCCAAACGCGATCACGATCAACGGTATCGCCACAGTGGGCGACGGCGTCACGACCGTGCAAGTATCAAGTCGCGATTACCTCTCCGGCAGGGCGGTGATCAGCGCACCGATGGCGCTGAAATTCGACGAGACCAGCGTGCAGAGTGACAAGGCGCATCTTGATGTCAAAGCGGACATCGCCGACCGCGTAGATCGTTTGCAACAAGGTGTCTTCCAATCGACAATCACTAATCATCTTCCCACCGGCGCACAGGTGACGATCTACATCGGCGCCGATTCCGCGACCATATTCACGCATCCGCTGACCACTATCGGCCCGATTGGATTTGATCAAGCCACGGTTGACGGCAACGGCATTGTGACGGCGGAAATTGTCACAAACAGCACAGTCAATTTGACCGCAGAGAATTTGCATGTCTTCAGCAATCGGTCGCTGTACATCGCGTCTGTGGTCACCATACCGGGAACCAACAACCAGATCGTCCGCGTGCGGGCGTCTGACTACTTCGATATCAACGGCATTGTGGAAATCAGTGCCCGCGTCGGAGGGGAGGATTTCTAATGGTGCGACATGGAAACAAAATCATTCTGGGAGCGATGACGCTCGCGATCGTAATAATGTTCGCCGGCGCCACGTCGCTGGCACAATCGACGCCGAGCGCGCGCTCGCTTGGCATGGCCGGAAGCTACATATTGGAATCATCCAATTGCGAAGCAGCCACGGCCAACCCGGCCAATCTGGCGCTGCCCGGTAACAAGCATTTCACGCTGAAGCTGGTCTCGGTGTCGGGTCGAGTCGCCAATAATGCGTTTAGTCTGGCGGACTACAACAAGTATAACGGCGCCTATCTGACCGAAAGGGACAAACAGGACATTCTCGCAAAGATACCAGGGACCGGCTTGGATATTGACTTCAAAGGTGGCGCCAGCGCATTATCGTTTTCTGCGGGATCGGTGGCGCTGACCACGGAAGTGATCGGCGGTGGCAAGGGCACTCTTCCCAAAGATCCCATTGAGTTGGCTCTCATGGGCAACAAGATTGGTCAACCGGTGAGCGCTGACGGCTCGGGCGGCCAGGGTTGGAGTGCGGTGGTGGTGGGAATCAGTTACGGCCGCAAGATCATGGCCGCGCATGGGTGGGACATTGCCGCCGGCGTCAGCATCAAGTATCTGCAAGGTCTGGCCTACTTCTCGGCGGAAGGATTGTCGGCGCAAGCCGTAACACTCACCACCGGCCTCAGCGGTTCCGGCGGAATGACGACAGTGCAGTCGCTTGGTGGTAGGGGTTACGCCTTTGATCTTGGATTTACCGCGCAAGGCGAGCACGCCCAGTATGGACTTGTGTTCAAGAACCTGCTGGCGTCGCTCAAGTGGGATCGTGAGTTGGAAAAAACAGTTTACACCTTCCACTTCGACAATATCACGGTGGAAAATTCCGGTGAGGATTCGCTCTGGACATCGGAGGATCACAAGGTCGCTATTTCTTCCCTGCAATCACGTCCGCCGCTGGAAATCCAGCTTGGTGCTTCTCGACGCTTTGGCAGTCTGCTGACGGCTGCGAGTGTAACGCAGGGATTTGAGAAATCGGCATTCGTTTCCAAAAATCCGCGCTTCGCGTGCGGCGTGGAATATCAACCGATCGGACTGCTGGCTTTGCGCAGCGGTATTGCTGTCGGCGGCAATGACAACCTCTCGGCGGGCTTCGGCCTTGGTCTCGGATTAGGACCGCTACACCTCGACCTGGCCTACGCTTCGGCGTCGCGACTGGTGCCATGGGGTGGCAAAGGTGGCCAGTTTGCGGTCTCGACTATTCTTGAGTTTTGATAGGAGGAGGATCTGATGAGAAAGCGCAACTCTACAGCTCTGTGGTTTTTCGGTGTTTTGATTACTCTCATAATGGCAGCGCGGGTGTCTGCGATGCCGCCGCATCCGGACCTTGCCGCCGACATTGCGGCAGGGACAGTACCGGTACCCTACGCCATTGCACATCGCAGTGACCTTCTGGCGCACGGCGTTGATTCACCGGTCGAGCTTCCGGGCAGGCAAGGATTGCGCAAGTCTGCAAATAGTGCCACCACAACCCGAAGCATTCTTTGTGTGCTCGTGGAGTTCTCAGATAAAGCAAAAAGTGTCAACCCGGAAGATTTCGATACGCTGATGTTTGTTAATCAGGTTGGCACCGTTCGACACTACTTTAACGAAGTTTCGTATAACTCCTATGACATTGTTACTATCAACCTGCCTTCCAGCATTGGCTGGGTCACGGCGCCGCAGACGTACGCCTACTACTGCAACGGTGAAAACGGTCTCAACTATTCCTCGTATCCAAAGAATGTTCAGAAGCTGACGGAAGATATCATCAACTTGATTGATCCAGTAGTCAACTTCGCCAATTATGACAACGACGGCGATGGCTATGTCGACGGCGTGGTGATCGCGCATACCGGTCCCGGCGCCGAGTATAAGGGCGGCGATGTCAACTATATCTGGTCCCACAAATGGAACACCCACAGCCCGATGCTCAAAGACGGCAAGTACGTTTTCGAATACAGCATTCAGCCGGAGTACTGGAGCAGTCCGGGAGACATAACTCTCGGTGTCTTTGTGCACGAGTTGGGGCATTTGCTTTTTGGATTGCCCGATCTCTATGACACCGATTATTCGTCAAAGGGGATTGGCAAATGGTCGCTGATGGCTGGTGGCTCCTGGAACGGTCCGGGCGGCATGGGCGGTTCGCCGGCACACCCTGATGTCTTCAGTCGCATTCAGTGCGGTTTCGCGACCGCCAATAATGTCACCAGCAACGCGACGGGACTGGCGATTCCTGATGTCGAGACCAACAGCTCCGGTGCAATCTTGCGACTCTGGACCAACGGCACGATCGGCAATCAGTACTTCCTGATCGAGAATCGCCGCAAGATAGGCTATGATGCCTATCTGCCGTCGGAAGGCCTTCAAATATGGCACATCGACGAGAATGTCTCGGCAAGCATCGGTAACGACAACGAATGGTATCCAGGACACACGACTACCGGACACTATCTGGTGGCGCTGGAGCAAGCAGACAATCTCTTCGCGCTTGAGAAAAACCTGGGCAGCGGCGACGCCGGCGATCCTTTCCCCGGTTCCTTCAACAAGACATCTTTCAGCGGGTTGACGTCACCATCGTCCAACGACTATTCGGGCGCCGGCACGCTGGTCGCCGTGAGTAACATCTCAGCGGCGGGCGCCACGATGACCACCGATTTGTCGATCTCGCTGGTCTTAGATGTGAATGACGATACGCACGCCGACGCTGTACCGAATAGCTTCGAACTCGGCCAGAACTATCCTAACCCCTTCAACCCGGAAACTCGGATCAGGTTTAATCTACCCAAGCGCAGTCATGCAATATTGACTGTGTATAACGTGCTGGGTGAGAAAGTAGATGAACTCGTTAATGGTGAATTGCCTGCCGGTACTCACGAATTCATATGGAAACCGGAATCAGGCTCCGGTCAGTCACACTCCTCAGGTGTATATTTCTACCGCCTGGTCGCTGATGAGATTACGCTAACCCGCAAGATGCTACTGATGAAGTAGGATCGCCAAAACGAAGGGGTCCTGCTCATGCCCGAGCAGGACCCTGCTAGTCTAGATCAGATTCTTCCCTGGAGTTGCCATTCGGCACATCATCACCCGTTAAGCTGAGTTCCGCCTCCGGCAATTCAGTTTCGAAGTGACCTTTACCGGTCAACTCCCGTTCGCTGCGCCGTTTGGCTCTTTTCAACTCCAAGTAACACGACTTGCACCGCCTGGGGTCATCCATGAATCCCTTCCCGGCGAAGTATTCCTGGGCGCTGGCAGTGAATACAAACTCTTCTTTGCAGTCAGTGCAGATTAGAATCTTGTCTATAAACTTCTCTTCCATAAATCCCCCCTTCTGGGTTTATGGACTAAATTTCCGCTTCTCTACGAAGCAACATCGAACTCCGCTCGTTCGGGTTAGTAGACCAACTACTCTGTTCTCAAGCGCCTAAAGAACATTGGGCCCACTGCTTGGAGTATACCCCGGAGTATGTTTTTATGTCAACTAAAATTTGTTCGCTGCCCCAAGCTATGCTCAGTACCTTCGGATCTTTCCCGATTGTTGAGGACGGCCTGCCTGCACATTAGCTGCGATAAGTGAGACGACTGTGCGAGTATATTCGATCCCGCGCAAACACCGTTGCGCCTTCTACCAATTGGCTAGCGTAGCTTAACCATTTTGCGAATCTGTGAGAAACCGTCCGCGCTGAGTTGGTAGAAGTATACACCAGAAGCCACTTCACGGCCTGACTGATCGGTGCCATCCCAAACAACTTGTCGGTAACCGGCGCCTTCGTAACTATCAACAAGAACTCTAACTGTTTGCCCGATGACGTTGTAAATAACCAGGGTAACATTACCGCCCTGCGGGAGCGCATAACCGATTTGCGTGCCCGGATTAAACGGATTGGGACGATTCTGCGTGAGCGAGTACTGCTTTGGTGTCTGCCCGGAGCCGCTTGCGTAGCTGCTCAAAAGCTGAACCATGAGATCGCCTGTCGCAGAGCCTTCCAGGGCACCGAGATTGCAGAGTAAGGAAGACAACCCAGCGGCGTAGGGTCGGTAGTCGAAACCATCCGGGAAGATCGGGTTAGCCTGCGTTTGCGCACCCCCCCAGTTCAGCGCGATAACCAAGAGGTCGGCGGCGTCGACAATGCCGTTGCCATCGGCGTCGGCATAGGTCGAGCGCTTATCACTCCATTCGACGGCTTGCTTGGGTCCCCAGCCGGTTTCCTCGCCAAGACTGTCGCGGCGCGGTCCGGTCGTGCTATAGAACACTCCGAGTGGCAGCACATCCATCTCGTTGACCCGCCCATCGTTGTTGCAGTCACCCGGGTAGACGGCAGGTCCGGTGACGAACCAGAAAGTGTAATCGTCCGTGGGCGAACCTTTTCCCTTACCATCTCCGTCGCTGTCGAGAGTGTTACCGGAACGATCGCGCACCGTCGCCAGGAGTCTTGTGTCGATGGTGTCATAAGGAAGATACCGCTGTTGCGGCACGAAGGCAATTTTCGTCTGAGTGCTGAGGCGCGCAGTGCCGGGAATATCGGCATGCAGCCTGCGAGATTGTGCTACAATTGATCCAGTGGTCACGGAAGCAGGATCGATTGACTCCGACAGCGTGAAATCGACACTGGAGCCGATCAGCACGCCGACGGCGTTGTGTGCCGGATTTGCAGAAACAACAAACGGAGGTTTGCGCTCCGGTATGACATTGGCTTTCAGGGTAACCAGCAAACTCGGCAAGGCAGGATCGTCAGAGGTGATTGTCATGAATGCAGACTTTTCACCCAATGAGGTGGGTATGAACTTGACGCGGATATAGAAGGAACCGTTCGGCTGAATCAGCCCTGAGGTCGTGTCGAGAACAGCGAACTGCGGATCGGTGGTAACGACATTGGTTACATGCAGATTGAGTGGATCGATCAAACCGGAGACATTGCGCACTCTGATCGAATCGATCGCAGAGGTGTCGATTTGTACCGAGTCAAAGACAATTCCGCCCGTCGACAACTTGATTAACGTATCGGGATGAGAGTTGAAGTCCCAAATCAGAGTGTCTACCGGCAGATTGGAAACGGATTGCGCAATCACGCGCAACTGATAGCTACCAGCCGCGACGTCGCGCGACAAGTTGGCTGTGGCAGTGATCGTATCGAGGGCTCGTGCCGTTGTCGGGTTGAAACTGACAGTGACTGAGCCACGTCTCGGCGTCGGAGTGATCGAACTGTCCAGCGTGATGTTGCGGTTGAACAATCCATACAACGTGTCAATTC
>JAPLUP010000130.1 GCA_026397575.1 Candidatus Zixiibacteriota bacterium | reverse complement strand
TTTGTCGTCCTTTTTGATCTTGCAGTCTCTTACTCCCTTGGCATAGGCGGCGCCGCCGTAGCCGATTCCGTTCTTGTCTTTGGCGACTGCATTAACAATCGCTGCCGTGCCGGGAAGCGTCTGCGTTTGAGCGGCAAAGTCTTCGCCCATCAAAACGTTGTCCTTGAAGAAAGAGTAAGTTCCGGAACTGTTTTCACGTCCGTAGAGGATAATCTTGGTGTCCGGGCCGCCGACATCCTTCCAGTTGGTGACTTCGCCGGTGTAGATGGCTTTGAGTTGCGCGATGGTCAACTCAGTTACCGGATTCTGCTCATTCATGTAAACCGACAGACCGTCGCGGGCAATCGGAATCTCTACTCCCGGGCTGTTGAACCGTTCCTTGAGTTTGTCGATTTCCGCAGGCTTTATCGACCGCGAAGCCTCACAGATATCGGTCGATCCGTTGATCAAGGCTGCGAGCCCGACACCAGAACCGCCCCCGGTGACCTGAATCACGATGTTGGGATTCTGAGCCATAAACGTTTCAGCCCAACGCTGTCCCAACGGCAGGATTGTGTCAGAACCCTTCAAAGTGATGGTTGTCTTGCCTGCGGCCTGAAGACCTACCGTGCAAAGAAGTGTCGTGGCGACGACAGCGAACAGGATTGCCATCACTTTGTTGAGTGTTGTTGATTTCATCATTTTCTCCTTTATGTATGTTACGCGAGTCTATATTGTGAACTGGAACTGCAAGGTGAAGCGATTGTCTTTGGGATCGTACGGTGATTTGGAGACCAGTGACCCGTCCTTCAACAGTCGCGGCATGTCATACGCAGCCGTGACTCGCACCCACGAATCCCAGAAGTAATGCACCGCCAGCGACATGGTGCTGGTGGCATCATCCTTTTTCTTCAGACTTTTGTCGGTATAATCGCCGTGAATATTCGGATCCCAGAAGTCATAGCGTGCGGCGGCGGCAAACTTCTTACCAAGCGTCTGCGACAACCAGAAGTAGAATCCTTTGCCAGTTGCCATTTTGTCGCTCGCTGAACTGCTGTAGTCATCACCATAATAGAACTCGGTGCGAACCGCGCTCCCTCCCACTGGCAACACGTCGAAATAGGCTTGCGCATCGATGCCGTATCTGCGCTTGTTGTATTCCGAGGCGGCGACCGCCGTCTTGGCGGCTGTCGTCTTGACTTCGTTTGTCTGCATGACGGAATCGCCGTTTGCGTCAAACCAAGTAGTGGTGGCCGCCACGGCAGTTGAGCCGGCATTGGTTTTCTTGCCAAAGTAGCTTGATACGCCAACATCGACCATGCCCAATTTGGCTTTGGCGCGCAGGATCATGTCCTTCGGCTTGCTCGGATCAAACCAGGTGAAGGTAGCATCATCAATCCCGGCCCCTTGGAAGACACCAAGATTGAATTGCAGGTACTTCGGCAATCCCCAGGTCAGATTGACACCACGATCACGCTCGCCTTTGAACAGAACGTTCTCTGCCGCACTTCTTTCCGGAAAATCACGTTTCGAAGATGAGTATTCGATTTCGTAACCAAAGGGCCAGTTCTGTTGGCCAGCGGTCAGAGTGAAGTTGTTCTTCTGGATTCTCTTGTACAACTCGACATAGGCTTCTTTGAGCGACAGCGTGTTCTTGGAGGCGTCGAAGTAGATCACGTACTTGCTCGAAGTGCCGGGCTGGAAGCTGAACTTGATGCGGCCACGGCGGATGTAGATATTGCTGTTGGAATTCGGGGCCGTTCCCCCCAGAACCGTGTCGATGTACTCGTATCGGGCCTGAAGATAACCCGAGACTTTCAGTCCTTTGAGAATACTCACGTCTGTGTTTAATGTGATCAGGTTTTCTCCCACGCCATCCAATTTCTCCCGCAACGTCTGCACTTCTTCTTTTAGACTGTCGGTTTCGCTTTGTCCCCGCGCTGCTTGACCGATCAACAGTGTCATCACGAACAGCGCTAACATTACTCTTGCTCTCATTTAATTCCTCCATAACGAGAAGCAGTCATAGTTTCTTGTCCTCGACAGATGGAACGAGCACAGCGTTAGCGCCGAATGTGATGAATGTTAGTTTTTGGTTAGATGCGGACGTATTGGTAGAGAATGCGAAGGTAAGTGGTTACAGGGTAACGTGACGGTGGGTAAATCGGACACGTGCCGTGCGCTGCTATTCGCGCGGCAGTTATGAGATTTTTGGACTTGCCGTTAGTATTGAGGAATAGCACCATTGGTGTCGAAAAAGCATATCCAACCAAAATGAGTTGCCAGGAGGTTTAGAATGAGCGCTTTGATATTCCCCGTCATGATCCTAATATTTGTTGCGATTTTTCTCTTTGAAATAATCGCCGTTTGGAAGGTGTTTGCAAAAGCCGGACGCGGCGGATGGGAATGCCTGATTCCGATCTGGAGTGCTTACGTCCTGCTGAAGATCGCCGGTAAGCCCGGATGGTGGCTGCTTCTGCTGCTGATCCCGCTTGTCAACGTAGTCATAGGCTTCATGATTACTATCAGCTTGGCGAAGGCCTTTGGCAAAGGTACCGGGTTTGGAGTGGGGTTAGTACTTCTGTCTTTTATCTTTTATCCGATCTTGGGATTCGGCGACGCCAAGTACGTAAAACCCTAAAGTTAGTCGCCCTACATGGTTTGCGCCGATTCAGGAAATTGCCGGATTTCTCGCTGCTAATCGGCAACATACGCGGACTTAGCTCGATATGCGAAATCTTCGCGGTCGCGATGTCTGGGCAGTTAAGAAGTCAACCAACTGACCTACTTCCGCTTCAAGACCCGCTTTACGGCGGCGATGATATCTTCCGACTTCAATCCGTAGGCTCGTAGCAGTTCGTCGGGTTGGCCGGATTGACCGAAGCAGTCCATGACCGCAACAAATTCCTGCGGGACGGGTGCGTGGCTGACCAGCACTTCGGCGACTGCGCTCCCCATACCGCCATAAACCTGATGCTCTTCCGCAGTGACGATGGCGCCGCATTCACGGGCAGCGCGAATAATAAGGTCTCGATCAATCGGTTTGATCGTATGCAAGTTGATCACGCGACAGTCGATGCCTTGCTTTCCCAAGACTTCGGCAGCCACCAGCGCTTCATAGACCATCACACCGCAAGCGATAATGGCAACATCACCGCCATCGCGGAGGACAACTCCCTTGCCGAATTCAAACGGCGTGGATTCGTCGGTCAGCGTCGGCACGGCTTCGCGACCGAAGCGGATGAAGACGGGGCCATCAATGTATGCCGCCGCCATGGTGGCGCGTTTGCTCTGCCAGTAATCACAGGGGACAATCACTTTCATATTCGGTAGCGAGCGCATCATAGCGATGTCTTCCATAGCCTGATGAGTGGCGCCGTCTTGGCCGACGGAAATACCACCATGCGCGCCGCAGATTTTGACATTGGCGTTGGAGTAGCAAATCGAGATGCGAATCTGATCCATACAGCGGCAAGTTGAAAAGACGCTGTAAGTCGAATAGAATGGAATCTTGCCGACCAGCGACAGACCGGTGGCCACGGTAGCCATGTTCTGTTCGGCGATTCCCATTTGCACAAATCGCTCCGGGAAACGACGCGCAAAAAAACCGGCATTGACCGAGTCAGTGACATCGGCAGCCAATACGACAATCCGTTCGTCCTTTTCGCCGAGATCAACCAGCCCGTGACCAAATCCTTCGCGGGTTTTCTTCATTTCAAGTTTCGTGAGTTCCTTTAACATCGTCTCCTACCCTGCCAGCAATCTTGATGACCATTCGGCGTACGTTGTGCCGAGTTCCTGCAGCGCTTGTTCGCCTTGTTCCATTGTTGGGGGCTTGCCGTGCCACTCCGCTTTGCCTTCCATAAACGACACGCCTTTGCCCATAGTCGTGTGGGCGATGATGACCATTGGTCTATCCCGGTGGCGCAGCATTTCATCATAGGCAGCCAGTATCTGTTGCATGTCATTTCCGTCGATTTCCAGCACCTGCCAGTTGAACGCACGCCACTTGTCTGCAAGCGGTGCGACATCCATGATCTTGGGTACTTCGCCGTCAATCTGCCGCTTGTTGTAGTCGACGATGACGCCCAAATTGTCAAGATGATAGTGGCCGGCAAACATGACCGCTTCCCAGCAGGAACCCTCCTGCAACTCGCCGTCTCCCATGATGCAGAAAACGCGCCGAGGGTGTTTGTCGATCTTGGAACCTTTGGCCACGCCGCAAGCGATCGACAAACCCTGTCCCAGTGAACCCGATGATATCTCGATACCGGGTGTATCGAGACGGTGCGGGTGCCCCTGCAGACGACTGTTCAACTTGCGGAAAGTCATCAGATCTTTCAGCGGGAAGTAGCCACATTCAGCCAGCAAGGAGTAGTTGACCGGCGTTACATGGCCAATGGAATAGAAAAGGAAATCGCGATCAGTCCAGTGGGGTTCGCTTGGCTTGTGGTTGAGATAGCGAAATGAGAGTGCCGTCGCGAAATCAGTGCAAGACAGCGGTCCGCCGGTGTGGCCGGATTTGGCCTCGACCAGCATGGTGATGATGTCGCGGCGAACATCCAGAGCCGCAGCCTGAAGTTGTTCAGCCGAGTAGTTAAAGGGATTCAAGAACTCCTCCTGTTCCCCTCTGACAGGTAAACGGGCAATGTCACAGAGAAGAATACGAAAGTTGTCAAACCGATTTAGCCAGTTTCAATATCCGCCCGTACAGTCGCACCGCACGAGCAATCAATTCCTTTTTGGCGCCGTTGTTAGTGAGCACAAAATCGGCGCTGCGACGCTGGATATATTTGGGAATCTGCCTGCGAATACGATTGCGAATTTCCCCATCCGTCAGTCCCCTAGTCTTCAAGCGTGCGCACTGATTCTTATAGGTGCTCTCCACAACAACGATGTAATCCAATTCCTGCTCCAGTTGCCAATTATAAATCAGCGCGGCATCAACAACAAGGACTTTCGACTTCTTAGATTTGTGAGCCTGCGTGATTTCCACTCGCAATTGCTTCAGCAACCACGGGTGTATAATCTCGTTCAGGGACTTCATCATCGAATCATCACCGAAAGCAATGATTCCAAGTCTGGAACGGTCAAGATGTCCCGTTTTTGTGATAATCTGCGAACCGAATTCCGTAACTAACGCTTTGAGGAGTTGCGGATGTTTGTCGACGACTTCATGCCCAAGTCTGTCACCAGACACTACAACCGCGCCCAGACGCGCAAATTGGTCAGCGACGACACTCTTGCCAGAACCAATCTGCCCGGTGATACCAATTGTGATCATCTTGAATGAGCACTCCTACGCGTCTCTGTGGCAAAGCAATACGGGCAGTGGTTAAAGTAATCCTTTTCTGGCAAATACGTTCTTGCTGGATCATTTTGGTTGTCAACAAGATCGGCCTGACGCCGCAATGATTGCCAGCCGGTCAACGAAATGCTAAGTCTGGAGATCGGCATTTGATGAGTCACCCTGCTGGTGTGGTGTCCCTAACGCTTCTTTACGGCAGTAGTCCCTAATCCGTCATCCCTGCGAAAGCAGGAATCCAGGCTAATTTCAATACTGGATACCCGCTTTCGCGGGAATGACAATCCGTGAAGATTCCTCACACCTGTAAGGTTTTCTCTGTGACACCACACTAGCCCTTTCGCAACATTGTCGACTACTTACTCTCCAACCAGTTATTCCCCATGCCCATATCAACCGTGATCGGTACGGTGAGGCTGACACACCCTTCCATCGTGTCACGCACAAGCCGCCTCAGGTCTTCCATCTCTGGCAGATGTGTATCAAATACGAGTTCGTCATGCACCTGCAAGATCATCTTTGACTTCATTTCCTGCATTTGGCGATCGATCTCGATCATCGCGATTTTGATCATGTCAGCGGCCGTTCCCTGAATCACGGTATTGACGGCAGTTCGTTCGGCAAACTGGCGCAGCGCCGCGTTCTTCGAGTCAATCTCCGGTAAATAGCGACGGCGACCAAATAGAGTTGTAACATAACCCTGTTGACGCGCCTTCGCAATGGTATCGCCGATAAAGGCGCGAATCATGGGGTAGCGTTTGAAATAGATGTCAATGAACTCTTTGGCCTCAGACACAGTCATTTCCGACTGCTGTGACAAGCCAAAGGCAGTCACACCGTAAATCACCGCAAAATTGGCGGTCTTGGCAACGCGGCGCATGTCGGGTGTAACGGCACTCAAGTCGACACCGAAAACTTCTGACGCCGTGCGCTTGTGAATATCCTCGCCGTTGCCGAAGGATTCGATCAGCGGTTGTTCCTCGGCAAAGTGTGCCAAAATGCGCAGCTCAATCTGTGAGTAGTCGGCAGTCAACAATTTGTAGTGTTCGTCTGTCGGGATAAACGCCTTGCGAATCTGGCTCCCCTCTTCGGTACGGATCGGGATATTCTGCAAATTGGGATCTGTCGAGGACAATCTGCCCGTGGTAGCTACTGCTTGATTGTAGGACGTATGCACACGGCCGGTGCGACGATTGACCAACTTAGGAAGCGCATCCACGTAAGTTGATTTCAGTTTCTGCAGCTTGCGGTAGTCGAGCATTCTTTTCGGCAGATCGTGTTGTTTGGCAAGTTCGATCAGCACATTTACGTCGGTTGAGTAACCGGTTTTCTTTGTTGTCTTGTGCAGCGGCTTCAGCCCAAGTCGATTGAAGAGCACGTCAGAAAGTTGCGCGGTGGAGTTGATGTTGAACTCCTGACCGGCAAGCGTATAGATGTCAAACACGATCTTATCGAGTTCGGTCGCGATCTCTTTGGACATTCTTCAGCGGAGTAGAACGTGGCTGTGTCAACCGGCACTTCGGCGAACGACTTCTGCCTTTTGCCGGAGCCGATCAGGGCGGTGATCGGTTGCATCGAATAGTTGAAGTGTTTCAACGCCAGAGCATCCAAGCCGTGCTGCCCAGCCGGGTCTATTACGTATGATGCCAACATCGTGTCATAATCGAAGGACGAAATCGTGTATCCGTGGCGGGTCATGACCTGATAGTCAAACTTGAAGTTCTGTGCGATCTTCTTTATCTCAGGATCGGCGAGTACCGGGTTCAGCAGATTCCTACATGCGTCGGCATCAAGATTGTTTGCCCCAAGATCAATATGACCCAGAGGAATGTAATAAGCTTCGCCATCCGCGATGGCAATCGAAATGCCGACCAGTCCACAACTCAGAGAGTCCAAGCTCGTAGTCTCAGTATCGAAGGCGAACAGTTTACCTGTCTTGATCTTCTCGACGAGCTTCTCCAGTTCCGTCGCTGTGTCGATGGTACGGTAGTTCTGCTTTGTATCAAGGCGCGTATCCGTGGCTTGTCCCAGCGATTTGGCAAGCGAGACAAATTCCAACTCCATAAATAGCTGACGAAGCGCCGAAGTGTCTAGAGTTGGAGCCAACATTCTGTCAAGGCTCATTTCGTAGTTGGCGTGGCTCTCCAGTGTTACCAACTGACGCGATAGATAAGCCTGATCCTTGTGCGTAATCAGCATCTCCCGCAGTTTCTCACGCGCGACCTTCTCGATATTGGCATACACGCCATCAAACGACCCGAACTGCTCGAGCAACTGCAGCGCCGTCTTGGGGCCCACTCCCGTGACACCGGGAACGTTGTCGGTGCTATCGCCGGTCAGCGCCATGAGGTCGACGATTTGCTCCGGATAGACACCCATCTTAGCCTTGACAGCCTCGCGGTCAATCCACTCCCCGGCTTCGGAAACTTTCTTGAGATTCAGCACTCTGGTCTTCTCATCTACCAGTTGAAATAGATCCTTGTCGCCGGTGACTATGACGACTTCCCAGCCCATTTGCCCGGCTTTAATCGCTGCCGTGGCGATGAGATCATCAGCTTCATAACCGGGTTTGCGCAAGGTTGCGACATCCATCACTCGAAGCAGCTCATCCAGCCTTGGCAACTGCTCCACCATTTCCTCCGGCATTGACGGACGGTTGGCTTTGTAATCGGCGTACATCTTATGACGGAAAGTCGGCTCCTTGCTGTCGAGAACCACTGCCAAGTGCGACGGCTGTTCTTTCGCGAGGATACGCAGGATCGTGGTGGCAAAGCCATAGACAACGGAGGTATGTTCGCCCCGCTTGGTCTTGAGGGGGTTCTGCGCAAAAGCATAATATGACCGATACGCAAGCGCACTGCCATCGATCAGAAACAAGCATTTGTCAGACATTGTCAGTTCCGGTATAACGCCGAGCGCGAAATGTATTCTTCCACGGCTGGTGGCACCATAAATCGGATCGGCAGATTTTCGTGTACGCGTCGGCGTATATCGGACGCGGAGATGTCAATCAACGGCATCTCGATCAACTTCATGACGGCGGCTCGTCCCTTCAGCAACGGTTGATGTCCGGGACGATGCGCTACCACTACGGTTGCCATCGAGAGTATCCTGTCCGGATCGTGCCAAGTGTCAAACTGATCGAGGCCATCGGCGCCCATGATGAAGTCGATTTCACTCTCGCAATAGATGGTTTTCAGCAGTTCAAGGGTGTTGACGGTGTATGATTTCCCGGTGAGCCGGCTCTCAACGTCAGAGAGCACCAGGTCGGGTTGGTCTGCGACCGCCAATTTGATCATGGCACAGCGGTGCTCAAAAGACGTCTGTATGGTTTTCTCCTGATGAGCCGAATCGAATGTTGGCACGATCAGCACACGATGCAGGTTTAGTTGCCGCTTTGCTTCCGAGGCAAGAATCAGATGCCCGAGATGAATGGGGTCGAACGCCCCACCAAGCACTCCGAGACGTTCACTCACTTTTCTGCTGTGTCACTTTGACGGAGTCCTGACCAACGCCACTTGCGGGACCGGCGGCAATTTTCTCTTCCATCTTTGCCTTCATCTTGCCTGCCTTGGCGAAAAACTCCGACCGGGGGAAAGTGTTGATTAGATTAGTGAGCTTGTCGCGAGCATCGACGTAGTGTTTTTGTTTTTCGTCAATGTTTGCCAGAAGATAGAGCGCTTCTGGAATGCATTTGGCTTCAGGATGTTCTTTGATCACATCCTCAAGATAGATGCGCGACGAAACCAGATTGCCCATCCGAAAATACTGTCGCCCGGCTCGGAACTGCTTCTCCACCATTTTTTCGATAGCTTGCGACAGCAGAAACTCTCCCTCATGGCGACGATCCGAGTTGGGATAGTCCTCCAGATACGCGGTCAGTTCTTTGATGGCGTTCTCGGTATCGGTCTGGTCGAGTCCTACATTCTTTGGCGCAGCGTCGAAATACGACTTGCCGATCATAAAGGCCGCGTCATCGATCAGTTCGCTGTTGGGGAAGTTGGTGATCAACCGCCGGAATTCCGGAATCGCCAGATGGAAGTCTTCGCCACCATGATACGACATGGCAAACCAGAACTGGACGCTATCGACATAGCTAAGGCCAGGATAGTTGTACAAGACCTTCTGAAATTCGAGAATGGCTTCGGTATAGTGGTGCCGTTCATAAGTTTTCATGGCAAGATCATACTGTCCACGTGCGCCGGTGCTTACCGTCGCTTGTCTGGCTGCGCATCCCGCAAGCATGAGTGTCAGTCCCAAAGTTAGTATTCCGATTCGGTGCAGTATCATGGAGGCCTCTCGATTCGTCTTACCGCGATGCAAAAAACAGATAAACCAGCGCACCGGTGATGCCGAGAATCAATCCGGGTTCGACCAGCCGCTGATAGATAGTCGGTGGCAATGTCGGTGACAAAAAGCTGTCTTTTCCCCGCGCGGCGCGCGCTTCATTATAGCTCAGGGTATCGCATAAAGTCAACGTGCTGACCTCGGATGAGTGCAACAATCGGCCATCGCTCCCTAGTAACTGACTGGCGCCGCTGATTCCGAACATCCGCGCAACCCGACCTCGAGAAAAGAACCCTCTATGTACACCTTCATAGGAAAGATGATAATCATTCACTGTCGTTTTTACAACCGGTCTCTTGGAATCGACGCCTCCTGATACAAGATATACCAGAATTCCCGAGCGTTCCAGTCTGGCCGCCAGATCGTTCATCAGTTGCTGCCCAAAACGGCCATCCACGGGGAGGAGCATAACGCCGGAATCGGCAGGCGCCGTCAGTTGCCCTGCCAGGCTGTCTGCCAACGTTTCAACCCCCTTTTCACAAAGTTGCTCATTGGAAAGCACTGCGGCAGCCGCGGACAGAGAGAAGAGCAACAAAAGCACGGCCGACGCCAGCGCTCTAAGCATCGGGATATTTCTCCAATAGCTCCTCGTAAGTCGCCATGACTTTGTGGACATACTGCGATGGCAACTTGCGATTGGTCGCCAATCGGTCGCGCATGGCCGTGTCGCCGAGATTGTAGGCTATCAGTCCCTTGCGAATATCGCCGTATTTCATGATCAACTCGAACAAGTAGAGACTGCCGAGCTTGATGTTGTATTCCGGATCAAACAACGATGTCTTGCCTTCAAAATCGTGCCCCGGACGACTCGCCAATTCCACAGCTACTATCGGCTTGATTTGCATCAGGCCATGCGCTCCCTGATAGGAGATATTGCCCTTGCGCAGTGAGCTCTCGGTAAGAATCACGGCAAGCAGCAACCGCGGATCATAGCTGTAGCGCCGGCTTTCGCTGTCAATTACCTGTGCCAACTGGCCGACTTCGTTCTTGTCAAAGCCCACCTGAAAATCGCCGATGATTCTCTCGACTAACATCTGCCGTTTCATTTGAGTCCGGCGTTCCTCTTGCATCGTGTCACTCGGACGATGGTAGCAGGCCAGACTCGCGAGTTGGACCTCCTGCGGATCTGTATGACCTGTCCAGAGGCTGGCAAGCGCCTCACCAACAGAGGCCTGATTGGCCGAAGGTGTGGCCTGCACAGATGAGAATGCCGCCGACTTCCGATTGTCGGTGAGATCCAGCACCCAGTACGTTACCACGACCGATTGAATCAAACAGATCATGAAAAAACGTAGCGCCAGACGCCGTGACCGTAATTGCAAATAGTTCTTATTTGCCATGTTTTCTCCCTTCTACGCTCGCACCAACAAATTCGCCCACAAACCCTTCTCCCGAAGTCCCGGTAACATAGACTGTGCGGAAACCCTTGCCAACAACGGCGCGAGCGGGGACGTGAATGGTGAAATCAATCTCCGGAGCGTCACAGAACAATCTGCCGATGGCCTGCCTGCTCGAAGCATTGAAACGTTCGACGATCATCTTCAGTTCCCTGCCGACCAGAGACGCATTGAATTCCTCTGCGTTCTCGTTGATCAGGCGGGTTAGTTCTTCCTGTCGCGCGGCAATCGTTCGCTGCGCGTGACGACCGTTAAACTGGTGAGCGGCGTTCCTTCTTCTCGGCTGTAGCCAAATACACCGCCGCGACAAATTCTTTCCTCCTCTACAAAAGAGCAGAGCTCGTCAAACTCTTTACGGGTTTCGCCGGGAAACCCGACGATGAAAGTGGTACGCAGTACCGTGGTGGGAAGTTTCACCCTGATACTATTTAGCAGTTTCTCGATTCGGGCGCGACTGTAGCGCCGGTTCATCTCCTTGAGTAGTCGTGAGTTAACGTGCTGAAGAGGAATTTCGAGATACTGACAAAATTTCTTTGAGGCAGCGAAAAAGTCCAGAATTTCGTCGGTTAGATGCGCCGGGTGCAGATAGAACGGCCTGACCCAGAATTCACTTCGCTTCCGTTCGAGCATTTCCAGCAGGGCTAACGGGTGCTTGCCGATGTCAAGCCCATACCGCGCAACGTCTTGGGCAATCAAATTCAGTTCGAGCACGCCGTGCTCAAGCAAGCGGTCAACGTCCGCGGAAATCGCGGCCAGAGACCGTGAGCGATATTTGCCGCGAATCGAAGGAATCGCGCAATAGCTGCAGCGGTTGTCACAGCCATCGGCGATCTTGAGGTAAGCATAGGGGCGATCGCGCAATACCTGCAGAGAGTGAGATTCTTTGTAACTGCTTGGGGGACGTGTGATATAAGCGGAGTCGGCATCCAGCAACGAATCAATCTTGTCGTACTGGTCGATGCCCAGCATACCGTCAATCTCGGGAATCTGCCGCAGCAATTCTCCGGAGTATCGTTGCGCCAGACAACCGGTGATCAACAACCGGCGTTTGCGGCCATTGCCGTTCTTGAGATCGGCGAGTTTCAGGATTTCCTCGATCGATTCCTCTTTCGCCGATTGGATGAACCCGCAGGTATTGACAACTAAGTAGTCCGCCTGCTTGGGGTCGTCGACGATCCTCA
>JAPLUP010000611.1 GCA_026397575.1 Candidatus Zixiibacteriota bacterium | reverse complement strand
GGCTGACCTCGGGGGTGAAGAAGCATATCAAAATCTACGTGAACGGGCCTGGAAGCGGGGAATCCGTCTGGCGAGTGATATGGTGCCCAATCACATGGGGATTTACTCTAGGTGGGTGGTCGAGCATCCGAATTGGTTTGTGCAATTGGATTATCCGCCATTCCCGGTCTATCAGTTCACCGGAGTTGATCTGTCGCTTGACCCGCGAGTTTGTATTCAGATCGAAGACGGCTACTGGCAGCATCGCGATGCCGCGGTAGTGTTCAAGCGGATCGACAAATGGACAGGGGAAGCAAAGTACATCTATCACGGCAACGACGGCACCAGCATGCCGTGGAACGATACGGCACAGTTGAATTTCCTGATTCCGGAAGTGCGCGAGGCGGTGATTCAGTTGATCCTGCATGTCGCGCGCAAGTTCCCGATCATTCGCTTTGACGCGGCGATGACGCTGGCGAAACGGCACTATCATCGACTGTGGTTTCCGCAACATGGCGACGGCGGTGCGATACCGTCACGGGCGGAATATGGAATGAGCAAGGAGCAGTTCGATCAGGTGTTCCCGAAAGAGTTCTGGCGGGAAGTGGTCGATCGAGTGCAGGCGGAAGTTCCGGATACGTTGCTGCTGGCCGAGGCGTTTTGGTTGATGGAAGGGTATTTCGTGCGGACGCTGGGGATGCATCGGGTTTACAACAGCGCGTTTATGAACATGCTGAAGATGGAAGACAACTCCAAGTACCGGATGACCGTGAAGAACGTGCTCAAGTTCAGTCCCGAAGTTGCCAAGCGGTTCGTCAATTTTATGAATAACCCCGATGAACGTACGGCGATTGAGCAGTTCGGCAAAGGGGACAAATATTACGGCGCGGCGATGATGTTAGTGACGATGCCGGGGCTGCCGATGTTTGGGCATGGGCAGATTGAAGGGTTCACTGAAAAGTACGGCATGGAATACCGCAAGGCGTACTGGGATGAGCAGGTCGATGAGGAAATGGTACGACGGCATGAGCGGGAGATCTTCCCGTTGATGCGACGTCGCAAGTTGTTCAGCGGCGCCGAGAATTTTGCGCTTTATGATTTCAATTCGCCTGATGGTTGGGTGGACGAAAATGTGTTTGCCTATTCAAATCGCGCCGGCGGCGAGCGGGCGATCATTCTCTACAACAACGCCTACAGTACCGCGCGTGGTACGATACATACATCAACGCAGATCAACGCGGGTACGGGGGAGGAAGAGTATCTGGTCACACGGACGTTGGCGGAAGCGCTGGCGCTCGATGCGCGAGAGCGGGTGTATTACATCTTCCGTGATTATCGTACCGGGTTGGAATATATCAGAGCGGGCAAACAGATTGGGGATGAAGGGTTGTTCGCCGAGCTGCACGTGGTGGAATTTGGCTGGCAAGTTGCAGGGGGGTGGTGTGCCGAGTATTGAGGAAGCCTATCGCGAGATGGCACTCGAGCCGTTGTTGACGCCATTCCGCGAGGCGATCAATGCGGAGATGCTGTAAAACCTGCCGACGGACGATCGTGAACCGCGAAAGAAATTCCATCAGGCCATGGCTCGGTATCTGGCGATAGCGCAGGATTACTCTGGCGCCGAGTCGGGATATGAGGATGTGCTGTTGGATATCATGAACGAAGTGAATGTCGTGCCGGTGGATGAACGACTGGATGATCGTGATGTGGGTCGGGGGTTGTTAGATGAGGTGTTGTCGGAATGTGGCGGCAAGCAGACACGGCCGTTGCATCATGTGGCAATCGGCTGGATAGCAGTGCATCGGCTGGGACATCTGCGCGCAAAAGGCGAAGCAGCACCGGCGACGGCGTTGGCCGAGAAGCGGCTTGATGATTGGTTGCTGGGGAAATCGTTGATGTCGGCGTTTCGCGAATTCTCCGGCAGCGAAAGTCTCGGATATGCTGATGCGCTCTTGGTATCGATCATGGTGACGTTCGAGGATACGCTGGCACCATACTCGAAAATGACGATTGCGCAGGCAATGAAAGAAGTACTGGTCGATCCGAGGGTGGTTGAGTATCTGCAGATTCATCGGCATGAAGACGTGCTCTATCTCAACAAGGAACAGCTTGAGCGACTGGTGAGCGCGCTGCTCTTAGCGGTCATCATACAACTCAAAGCCAAGAGCAAGCTGAACGACACGACGGCAGCAACAGCGTTGCAGATGGCGCGGCAGATTTTGAGTGCTGCGGAAGCAGCAGGATATCGGGTAGAAGTAATGCTGAGGGGGTTGGAGGAGTAGGGGGGAAAGTGAGTCAAGACCGAAGCGTGTTTGAGTTACAGAACTCGGTCGTTGTCACCGATCCGATATGAGTTGAGCCGCCTACTAAGGCAAACTACTATGTCTACGAAACCACATCTGGACATCCTCTATCGAGAGGTTTCGATTGCAGAGGCGAGGGAATCGCTAAGGATCGCGCTTCCGGTCCTAAGGGAGTTTGTAGATTTCGGCACAAACGCACTGATGAGATGCACATTGTCTGTGGAAGGTGACATATTTGAGGACATGACTGTACTTGCTCTGTATCGGCACATTCTCGAAATGACCGACGCAGTCGAGCTATTGTTGTCCCATGGCTCCGCCGTTCCGGCTAGGCCGGTTATCAGAAGCTCCTTCGAGGCCTTACTATCTATAGAGTATATCCTCGAATCGGACGAGACTTATTGTGAACGAGCCCTCTCTTGGCTGGTGAACCATTTCCACAACAGTCGCAAATTTCTTGAGACTCTAATTCCGGAGACAGGAAAAGGAGTGGAATTCGCCAAAGCCTTGGCATCGGATCCGATCGGGCCGAGAATCACACTACCATCAGCAGATGACGCACGGAGGCAAGTGAGTGTCCTTGATCAACTAATGTCAGACCAGCGACTCAGAAAGGTTGTAGAGGAATTCAAGTTGAAACCAAGAGCCAAATGGTACTCGTTGTTTGATGGGCCGAATGACCTACGCGCTTTGGCACGCCACATGAATCAGCTCGCCCGATATGATCACCTATATCGTATATGGTCTTCGACCTCTCATTCTCTAGACTTGCGACCTTTCATGGCGCTATCGGGCCGTGACGAGTTCCGCATCGGACGAATTCGTGAGACCTCCGAGTATCAGCGATTGCGAAACTGGCGGCGACTTTCGCATTGGATGCCACGCTAAAGATCCTTGGCAGATTTCGACCAGAGGAAGACATCTCAACATGGTACACTGCTGATTTGCGGGATCGATTCTTGGCAATTTAGTCCCCGAGCTCAGGTGGGTTCGTTGATTATGGTTGTCGTCCTCCTGGCGCGGATGACGTCTGCGTGTCGTCAGGTGTTGCTGCCGACGATGACGTCGGTAGCTTTGCGTGACGGTTTGATGGGAAGAGAAACCTGATATGACAACGTTCGGTTCAGCGCCGTTTAGCGTAGGCACTTTACCGCCGGTCGTCCTAGGCCTCTCGACTTCGTTCAGGATAGTCCTGTCGAAGCACAGAACCCAGTGCGACCCGTTCGCCCTGAGCTTGTCGAAGGGCAAGAGGCGTCCGTTCATCCTTCGACAGGCTCAGGACGAACGGTTGATGGGTGAACGGTTTGTCTTAGATGAAATGGACGGGGCTTCGACAAGCTCAGCCCGAACGGCACGCGAGGAAAATGGGTAATGGCCTTTTGGGTTTACATCCTCCGATGTGCCGACGGTAGCTACTACACCGGTCACACCGACAACCTTGAAAGACGGATCGGCCAACACACCACTGGCGCAATCGTAAGTTGCTACACGTTTAAGCGTCGACCGCTTGAGCTCGTTTTCTCCCAGGAATTCACAACACGCGAAGAAGCTAAAGCAGCCGAACGACAAATCAAAGGATGGAGCCGCAAAAAGAAAGAAGCCATGATGCGCGGCGACTGGGCGGAGGTATCCAGACTCGCCAAATCATCTAATACCGTTCGGGCTGAGCTACGAACCGTGAGCTTGTCGAACGGTCGAGCAGTCGAAGCCCGTACTGATACATGCGACACCGATTTCCCTGAGCCCTTCGACGCCGTTCGCCCTGAGCCTGTCAAAGGGCAAGAGGCGTCCGTTCATCCTTCGACAGGCTCAGGACGTACGGATGGGGAAGCGCAGTAGAATAGGTCGGGATCCCAGCATCGACCCGCCGCAAGCAGATGGGGCACCCGGCAGGTCTCCGGGAAATCTACGCTACTCTGGTGATTTGTGCTAACACGGAGCATTCTTATCCACGTATCAGTGCATACACGCTTTCTGGGCGTGACAAAGGTACCTAACTTAAATGGAGGATGTATGCATCATCACCGCCTGTTAACAGTTCTTGTTCTCTCAGTCACTCTGCTGCTTTCCGCCTTGGCAATAGCGTCAGAGCCCCCCAAGGCCACCGCCAAGAATCCGAGCATCGAGGGAACTTACAGATTGGTGACGCGGACTCTGCCTGACGGAACCAAAATGACGTCGCCGGACATAATCGGCCTGCTGACTTTCACCAAGACTCACCGGAACTTCAACATCGTCTGGAAACAACCCGACGGGAAGAAGTTTTCCCTTTCCATCGTCTCCACGTACAAGCTAACTGACAAGGACTACACCGAGACCCTGTTGTACGTATTGCAAAACGATGAGATCACCGGCAAAGGTCTCACATACGATTTTTCCGGCCAGTCAAAAACGGTGCCGATTTCAATGTCGGGTGGAAGCATTAAGATTAAGCTCCCTTTCGATCCCGCGACTGTAACGTTTTCCGGGAACAAGATAATCGGGGTGGCCGAATCGATGTTCACCGACGATTGGGAGAAGATCCAGTAGCCGGGAAGGTCAAGTCTACTCCATGCCTGAGGTCACGCCGTGAGTCGGCGTGACCTACTACTGTTGAGGGGATTCAGAAACAGGACGCGTGATGTCAAAATCGAAGTGGTTTTGAGCAAGGGGATCGATCAAACCGCCCGTGATGATGCTCCCAAGCTTCGGTATGCCCAGACAAAGAGAACCAAGAACACCAAATCGGCAATCGTAAACGGTTTCCACATGCCCGGAATGTCCGTCGAGACCCAGTGGTAAAATGTGACTCCGCAGTAGGACACCTTGAGCAGGATTCCATAAGGAATAAGATTGCGGTTTTCAATCGGTCTTCTGGCAATTGCGAGGTACATTAGAGCAAATACAATCAGCAGGGCACCTGGAAATTGCACGTAGCCGAAATGGTTCGGAGGGGTAACGTTGAACATTTCAAATACCGATTTAACGACGAAAAGGAATGCCAAACCAAGCACTCCGTCGTAAAGGGCAGCAATGTAAAACAGCCATGAAATTGCCAACTTGTTTTTCAATTGTAGTCTCCTTCCTCAAGATGCTTGCGCAACATCTTCCTGAAGTTATTGCGTCTAAATTTCGTGAATTCATCACTATATAACCGAACGACCAGATTGCGAAAGCCGCTCGCGAGTTGCTCGGGGGACATGTGCGTTGGGAGATAATTGACATCAAACAGAGTGCATTTCCGCCAATTTGTCGGCTCCAGAATCCTGTTCTCTTTGAGGAGCCGAGCATATAGCGGCGTACCCGGGAATGGTGTAAGAATGGTAACCTGAACCTCGTACAGCCCGGAATCATTAACAAATTCGAATACTTGATCGAAGATGTCGGTGGTGTGTCCATCAAGCCCAATGACAAAACAGCCGTTAACGGTAATGCCGTGTGACTGGATTACGCGAATTGCTTCTTTGTAGTGGGCGTAACGTTTGTGCTTCCAATCATTGTGGAGTTCCACTCCCTTGAGAGCGTCGGGCACGGGGCTCTCAAGCCCGATCAGCACTTGAGCGCAACCGCTCTCTCGCATGAGTGTCAGGAGTTCCTCATTCTCACTCACCGACAAGTCGGTCTCGGTAAACCAGCGAAGCTTCCGTTTTGCCATCTGCGGCAGCAACTCCTTCCAGTAAGAGAAGTTCACTAACGAATTGTCATCGGCAAACTCGATGAAAGGATGTTTCCAGATTTGTAGAATGGCGTCGATTTCCTCAAGAACTTTGGAGATCGGTTTTTGCTTGTATCTACTCGTCAGAAGCACTGAACTGGCACAAAAATCGCATGCGTGAGGACAGCCTCGGCTCGTCTGGACAGTCAACCGGTCATACTTGTTGATGTCAAGAAGCTCGAAGGCAGGAAGAGGCGAGTCCGCCATATCGAAATCACCGCTACGACTGCCGTAAGTCGGCTTCAAGGTCCCCTGCTCGCAATCTCGCAAGACTTCCTGCCAGCTTTGCTCTCCTTCACCGATAACCACGCAGGAACAGAATTCAGCAGCCTCATCGGGTAGGACTGTGACGTGAGGGCCTCCCATTGCCACCGGAATGCCCATGGCCTTGTAGTATTTCGCCAACTCGTAAGCTTCATCAATTTGCGCGCTGTAACTGGAAATGGCTACCAGGTCAAAATCATGAGGAAGATCCTTCTGTTGCTTCAGGTCGGCAATTTCCATGTATCTTATCTCGTGCTGCGACGGCGTCAATCCGGCAAGGGTGAGGAGTCCCAAACTTGGCAGCGATGCGATTGTCTTACTTCGCTCCACAAACCCCGGCAACGTCAAGCCGAGGCGCAGAAGCTCGGCATCGCAGACTCGAATTCCGCTCATGGCGATCAGTCCGATTTTCATGCCGAGACCAGCCTCCAAAGAAACATAGCGATACCGAGACTCACCGACAGGACCGGCACAAAGAACAGCTGCCGAAACGGCTTGCGAAACGCCGCAAGATAGCACACGGTAGGCATAGTCGCTGCCCCAATGAGGAGCAAGAGTGCGGAAGATGTCAACCCCGACTTAATCTCCAACGCTTGTGCCGTAAGATAGAATGCGAGATTGATGAATCCGAGTCCAAAAAGGGAGATGTGACCGAGGCGGATCAATCGGCGAGGCCAAGTCGCGTATCCACCCAGCCAGCTTTCATCATGAAAGAAGAGCCCGGAAATGATTCCTGACAGCACACCCAACAGCAAACCAATCCATGCGGCATATAGGTTCATTGTCACAATGCGATCACCTCAAACACGATATGATATGTCCATAACAACATAACTGAGTCGAGCGGGTCAAAACCCCTGTGGTGTTGACATTGTGTGTCTCTGCCTTTTCTGTTCTGTCTTGTCTACTGTTGACATTGCAATGCGATCATCAGCGATTACTGCCACGCTCTGCACTTGTCACGCGTCGGACCTGCCTTTCGCGACTGAGAGCGTCGTTTCTTGAAACTATACTTGCAGTAATATGCAACTACTGCCGCGGTGAAGCAAGTAGATTCATTTGGTGTCTCTGGGGGAAATGGAAACCCACCGCAAGCGGAAGGGGCCCCCGCAAGGAAATAATGTCAAGCTCGAAGCGGTTTTGACCTTGTATCTTGCTGTTGGACCTGTTTTCTTGGAACGAAGCGGGATGAAACTGTTTTTGACCTCAGGCTTGAAAGCCTGTTTCGTAGATAAGTTCTCCCGCTGCGTTCCCGTGATTGCCAGACGCCGAACGCTATCTGAGGCGAAAGACTTGATCTTCCAGCCTGCATTGACAAGGTTGGCGCAGAGCGATCCATTCTCAGATTCCTTTGTTAACATAACAAAGAGCACTTTGAGAAACAAACACACTTTTCCGGATCAACGCTCCCTCCGGGAGCAGATCAAGGATTCTGTCCTTGACAGTCAAGACGCTATCTACCGAACTACCGCAAAAGAAAATGCTTAGCCTAGCCCTACAAATAGACAACCCATCATCGGGACATGGTGTTAAGTCAGCGCGATCACAGGTCTATCAGTTTCAAAGTTTCATTCCTACGCTGATCAAGAATGCAGAATGGCTTAAGCTTGTGCTGCTGGGCGCATATCCTGCCGGCTCCCAATCTGTCCACGCTCCACCGGCTATCAAGAAGCGAAATTCCGAAATGATGACATATTTTTCGTTGAATTCCAAAGATGCACCTAGACTGATAGGACAAACCAGGCTTGTTTCCGTCCAACCCTGATCATAGTAATATGGAGATCCGCTGAGTTCAGGATCAGTGCCCTGTCCGTTGGACTTAAGGGATGTGTACTGCAAGCCTACTGCCGCATGGGGGGCGATTGTCATTGTTGAGGAGACTCTCTTGGGCAATGCAAACTTGACATGTGCCCCCACTCCCATCCTCGCCCCTCCGCTAGAGATTGACTTGTTGTCATAACTTTTCCAATCCTCTTTCGTTCCGCCCGACACACCGAGAAGCAACTCCGCCCTGGCGCCGATTGCTACTGGGCCTATAGTACGAAAGGACTGCTGCTCGACAAAGCCCGTCAATAATAGACCGGAGAGAATGTGGCGGGGCCAATGCTCTCTTGAGCCTGCGCTGGCGCCTGACTGATACCAATACCAGTTCGAAACAAATCTGTAGCTTTCTACTCCTATTCCCGCCACCCAACCACCGTAAGAAACGGAGTTCGGTTCCTTTGCCACTTGACCGTTTGCGGATGTCATCGCCAAGGCAAAAAACATCAATGCCACACGGACCGCAATTTTCATGATGCTCTCCTTCTTCAGTTTCGTGGGTCAAAACTCCTTGTGGTTTTGACATTGCGTGTCTCTCCATTTTCTGTCCTGCCTTGCCTAGTCTTGACGGCGACACGCAATCATCAGCAACCAATGTCACGTTCTTTGCGCTTGTCAAGCGTCTGACCTGCCTTCGCGATGGAGAGCTTCGTCTCTTGAATCTATGCTTGTCGCAACATACAACTACTGACGCGGTGACGCAAGTAGATTCGTTTGGCGTCTTTGGGGAGAATACTTCGCGCGGTAGGTGGCTGTGTCAGGTCACGCCCCGTTGAGTGGGGCTAAGACCTGACGCAACAAGCAACTAGCGCCGGGTGCGGGGTGCAAGTAGAACAACATAACGCGGCAGGCGAGACGACTGCCGGGCACGAAACAGGAATAGGGCACACGCCGTGTGCCGCTACGGAAAATGCCGTCAGGGAAGGGCTTGCTTTGATAGACGCAGGTGTGCAAATTGGTGTTATGG
>JAPLUP010000523.1 GCA_026397575.1 Candidatus Zixiibacteriota bacterium | reverse complement strand
GACTACGCCGGGGCTACCTTGCGACGCTGTTCCTGAGTTAAGATCAAGCGACATCCAACGATGATTCTTGGTGAGGTGCCAGTTCATAACTCCGCCACCACTGTTTTGAATCAGAAGCGTATGCGGATAGGGATTCTCTGTTGCTGCACCGAGAGCGAATACCGAAGTTGGCGACGGCAGGATCATGGGAAGCTCCGAGGAGATCTCGAAGGTGACAACGGCATACTGGGGATTATTTGTGGCAGTCGGATCGCAGACCCGAATTGAGTCAACATAGACACCTGTGGGCAGGCCAGTGCTATTAACGTTGACGGTCACACTAGACGGCGCTGTGCCACTGTAGCTGGAGAGGGTCAACCAAGCGGAGTCCTTGGTCGCCGTCCAGTTCAGAGTGACCAGACCAATGTTAGTGATATTAAGGGTCTTTCCCGGAGGATTGGCGCCGTTCTGCTGTGCCTGAAAACTGAAACTGCTCGGTGTCAACTTGATTGTCGGCTGTGGCGCCGACAGAGTCACAGTGACAGCAAACTTCAGTGGGGTATTGGTTGCACCGGGAGCCGACACACTCACTGAGTCGGCATAAACTCCGGCGGCCAGTCCGACAGTGTTTACCGCAACAGCCATGCCTGAAGGTGCTGTACCGTTCGATGGCGTCAGAACCAACCAGGAAGCCAGTTTGGTGGCTGTCCAGTTGAGCGCTTGCCCACCACCGTTTGTGATCAACTGTGCTTGCGAAGGAGGGTTGGCGCCGCCGACAATGCCACTAAACGTGAACGATGATTGGCTGAGGACGATTACCGGTGGTATTTGGGGATTGCCGATCTTGATCTCGCCCTTGACGAATTCCGGCGCGATGCTGACTCCGAGGGCTGTTGAGAGCCTGAATGGCCCCGCGGGGGGAATGAAAATTGAATCAAGCGAGACATATTGATCCGGCACGCCCGGGGGAACAGTGCACCAGATCGTAAATACTAGACCGTTACCGGGCTCCAGTGTATCCACGGAGAGATCCATGCTGTACATGCCGACCAGCACTCCTTGGAGCGTGCTGTCGATCGTCTTTTTCTTCTTCAGGCCACTACTAAGGCGCGTGCCGACATATGAAATCGAATCGAGTCTGGCAGCGCTCCAGTTCCACTTGATGCCAAGCGAGTATCCCCCCAGGCCTTCGTCATTATAAATCGTGACCGGCACTCCCACCTTTTGGCCCGCGTTTGTTGTGACCTTAGCAACGCGCACCGTATCGCGGTTACCGGGATCTTGTGCGAGAACTGTCCCAGCCATCAGTAAGAACACCGACAGCAGCAGAACGCTTGAACGGACGTTCCTCATGGTTATCCCTCCTCATCCAATAAGGTTTTTGTGAAAAAATCCATATACAACCACTACGCTTTTGTATCTACAAAACCAAGAAATGTAGTTTCGATAAAATATAGCTACCTGTACAGCACGAAGATTCGAGAGATTGCAGAACAACCTCGCATGCAATTAAAACATCTACGGAGTTAATGTCAAGTGATATTTGGAGTTGGCCGATTCTTTTTTGCCGAGATCGAAGTTGGCTTTCCAAGCGGTTAGGGTCGCATTTTGTCTGGTTGAGCCGTTGAGGAAAGGATGCGATTCTTCCAAATCACAGTCCTCAAGAAGTGCGTGGTCGCCCGAGAACCCGTAAGCGCTTAACGATAGCTTTCGGACAGTGGATGTTCGCGGTATTAACTCCGGTAGTCGCTAAGATTGTTTCGCCCATGTTTTTTTTGAACAACCGTTGGTCGCTTTGGCCGTACATTGGACTGTCGGTTTTCATCTGCCGATCAGAAGGCGAAACTCAAGAATGGGGGAAGTCGCGCGCAGGATAAGGGTCGTGCCGGACGGTGCGCTGTATCGGATTCACTCGAATTCTTTCTGCCGAAAGGCCGCCATTCTCCCGTTTACACCAGAATATGCTTCATCCTGCAGCGGAGGTCGTGGTGTCTGCACTCCTGGATTCGGAGCGCTACGGCGGTCCCGTTGCGGTAGTCAGTTTGTCCAATGGTGATGAAAAAAATGCGAAAAAAGTGTAGAGTAAATAGAGAAAGGATCAACAAATGAACTGCATCAAGAAAGTTGCAGCAGTGATGTTGCTCTGTCTTGTCGCTGTTGCGACAGCGCCGCAATCGGCAACGGCATCTCAGGTTAGCAAGGAAACGTTGGACCTGATCA